>NZ_PNDS01000086.1 GCF_005886535.1 Pseudoalteromonas sp. S2755 | reverse complement strand
ATCTATTTTGAGGCGAGAAAATCTTGTAGATAACTAGGCAAAAATTTTGCTATTTAGTTGTTCTAAATGAGAAATTTTTAACGCCGTTAGCGTCAGATTTGCTCCTTCAGATTGAGCAAGTATTAAGGCTAATTGGTATATTATCTCTTCAAACACTGTAAAATAAAGAAGGTCAGCAAATGCTGACCTTCTTTATGTGGAATAATAGATAAAGATTTCTACTTTTTAATAAATCCAATCAGTTTATCCGCAATTGCAGTATTATTTTGCGAGCCAATGAAGGCTTCTTTACCTTTACCATGGGCGAACACTTGTACATCGATAGCGGTGTGACCACCCGTTGTCCAACCAGTGAAAGATGCATCACTAATAGCCTCTTTTACGACAACACTAAGCGCCTTCGAACCCTGTGAAAGTGCTTCTTTTACTTTTAGTTCAGTCGCACTGTCATACTCAAGTCCAGTGAGCTCTTGCCACGTTGCTTTAACGTCTTTTGCCTTTGCAAGTGCTTTCGCAATCTCGCCCGCTGAACCTTTCACATTAGCGACCACATCACGTTCCCAGCGATACTGACCATTCGCACCAAGCGTTAATCCACCGGTAGAGTGATCTGCTGTGATCACCAAGATAGTGTCTGGATTGTTATCAACAAAGTCCTTTGCCAGCTTAATTGACTCTGCAAAGTCGTCCATTTCATACATAGCACAAGCGATATCATTAGCATGTCCACACCAGTCAATCTGACTACCTTCAATCATTAAGAAGAAGCCTTTATCATTTTGATTTTCCAATAATGATAGCGCCGTTTTAGTCATTTTAGTTAGGCGCAGAGGCTCTTCATCAATTGCGAATGGCAGGCCTACTTCCGCGAACAGACCAATCGCAGGAATTTTATTTAGCGTTTCAAGCTTAGATAAAGCATCAACGTACTGATAACCTGCGTCTTTAAATTCATTAACTAGATTTCTATCTTCACGAATGAAGTATTTAGTGCCACCACCAAGCATAAGATCTACTGGTAGTTTTCCTGCGATTTTATTGTCTATGTAATCATTAGCAATATCGTCATAGTTACGACGCGATTCATTATGAGACGCGAAACTTGCAGGTGTTGCGTGATTGATTTGCGATGTTGCCACAAGTGCGGTTGTTTTACCTTTTCTTTTCGCTACTTCAAGCATTGTTTCCAGATGTTCTTTATGGGTATCTACCGCAATTGCGCCATTATAGCTTTTAGTTCCTGTACTTAAGGCGGTTGCGCCAGCTGCACTATCTGTTACAACTGTGTCGTCGTCTGGGTAGGTATGCGCCATACCGACCAAAATAGAGTCAAAAATCGTTGGGTCAACCACTTTCGTAGAAGAGTCATCTTTAAAATAACGGTAACCCGTTGTGTAAGCCGGCCCCATACCGTCGCCAATCATGTAAATAATGTTTTTTGGAGCAGCCAGTGTCGGAGCCGCAAATACTAATCCAACAAATGAGGCCAAAAGGCTAGTTTTGAAATTCATTGTTATTCCCGTGTACTTTCCTAAATAGAAGCTTTTTGTTCGAACCTCGCTACTTGCATACCCGAAAGGTAGCTGTGTTCAAATTAAAAATATTTTCAACAAATCAAAGTAGTAAGTTCAAATATGTCACGGTAAGATGATAAATCAATGATGGTACAATGAACACTAAAAGAATTCGTCGATGTCTCTATATGCGATAAAAGAACAAAAAATCGGGCCATTCTCCTATCAACGATGGGGAGAAGGAGAGCAAACCGTTATCTACCTCCATGGCTGGCAAGACAACAGCAATAGCTTTGTACCGTTTGCGCCATTTTGCGATACACAATACACGCCTATCGCACTTGACTTACCAGGTCATGGACACTCAGATTGGAAAAGTGCCGATGCCTATTATTACTTTATCGACTATATCTATGACTTAAAGTGCTTTTTAGATTTAGCACAGATCAAAACGTGCCATATTGTTGGTCATTCTATGGGGGCGATGATAGCTAACTTGTTTGCAAGCTGCTATCCAACACGTTGTTTATCTTTGGTATTAATCGAGGGAATAGGGATTGTGAGTACCTCAGAGAGTGATACAAAAATTCAGCTCATTAATGCATTTAATTCCCGGGATAAATTAAAACAATCTGAACCAAGGGTTTATCCTGATATAAATACACTTGCGCAACTGCGCAGTAAAATTAGTGATGTTTCTATAGAAATAGCAGAGCTGATCATGAAGAGAAATACCCAATTGCATACTGATGGCGTGCAGCTTAGATTGGACCCACGGCTAAAGCATCACTCTGGATTTAGGTATTCCGCCTCTCAGGCAAAATCAGCGCTTAATGGAATATCTATTCCAACTTTGTTGGTATTGGCGGAACAAGGCTATGAAATGATTGTAAGTCAATATAGTCAATTTAAGGGATGTTTCGATTCACTTAAACTTGAGAAAATACCTGGCGGCCACCATTGCCATATGGAAAACCCAGAAATTTGCTATAAGCTAATTGAGACACACCAAAACCGCGACAAAATAGCGTTTACAACTAAAGGAGCGTAAAGAATAAACTAATCATGGAAAGAAAAGTTCACAAAGAGCGCTAAAGCCCACGTTTCAACAGCATCTGGATTGTAAATCCTAAGATATTGTGGGAATATGGCGTTTTTAGAGTATTTGCTCAATTGTTAAAGTGCCTTACATCGTTTATGGTTTAGGGTGAATATAAAAATAACGAGAACACAGGAGCTAAGAGTGGAAAAAATCTGGCTTAAGCGCTACCCAGAGGGTATGCCTGAAACTATCGACCCAGAGCATTACAACTCATTGCTTGAATTATTTGAAAAAAGTTTTGCAGATTATGCTCAGTATCCTGCCTACACCAATATGGGTAAGACACTGACTTATCAGCAAGTTGATGAAAAATCCAAAGCAGTTGCTAGTTATATACAAAATGAACTGAAGCTTGGCCGCGGCGATAAAGTTGCGGTCATGATGCCAAACTTGTTACAAACCCCAGTCACTATTTTAGGTGTACTTCGTGCTGGTTGTACGGTTGTAAACGTCAATCCGCTATACACTGTGCGCGAATTAGAGCATCAGCTAAATGACTCCGAGTCAAAAGCTATCTTTATTCTTGCTAACTTTGCCCACACACTGGAGCAGGCCTTACCAAAAACAAGTGTGAAACACGTAGTGCTGACAGAAATTGGTGACATGTTAGGTGGCTTTAAAAAGCATTTGGTGAATTTTGTTGTTAAGCACTTTAAAAAAATGGTGCCTGACTTTAACCTGCCAAGTACCATCCCTTTCAAAGAGGTGATTGCAGCAGCTCCTACAAAATATCAAAAGCCTGATGTGGCGCTAAGTGACCTTGCATTCTTGCAATACACAGGTGGTACAACTGGCGTATCTAAAGGCGCAATGCTTACTCATGGCAACATGGTAGCAAACCTAGAGCAAGTTTCTGGCTGTTTAGATACAGTATTAGTTAAAGGAAAAGAAGTCGTTATCACGGCGCTACCGCTGTACCATATCTTCGCATTAACAGCGAACTGTTTGACCTTTATGAAGTATGGTGGTCACAATATCTTGATCACTAACCCACGAGATATGCCCGCCTTTGTAAAAGAGTTGGCAAAAGTGCCATTTACCGCTATCACCGGTGTAAACACGCTATTTAATGGCCTGTTAAACACGCCTGGGTTTGCCGACCTCGACTTTTCAACCCTGAAAATGTCTCTAGGTGGTGGTATGGCTGTACAGCGTCCTGTCGCTGAGCGCTGGCAAAAGGTTACAAAATCAAAGTTGATGGAAGGTTATGGCCTTACAGAGTGTGCGCCACTGGTTACTATCTGCCCACATGATCTTGAAGCCTACAACGGTTCTATTGGTTTACCTGCACCAAGCACTGACATTAAGATTGTTGATGACAATGGCAATGAAACCCCTAAAGGTGAGCCCGGTGAGCTATGTGTGAAGGGCCCGCAGGTGATGGCTGGTTACTACAACCGTCCTGACGCAACCGCCGAATGTTTAAAAGATGGCTGGTTTGCAACGGGTGATATCGCCACTTATGATGATGATGGTTTCTTCTACATCGTTGATCGTAAAAAAGACATGATCTTAGTGTCCGGCTTTAACGTTTTCCCTAATGAAATCGAAGAAGTCGTTGCTATGCACGAAGGCGTATTAGAAGTTGCAGCGGTTGGCGTGCCCCATGAAGTTAGTGGTGAGCAAGTTAAAGTTTTTATTGTTAAAAAAGACCCATCTTTAACAGAAAAAGATATAATTGCACATTGCCGAGATAATCTAACGAACTATAAAGTACCAAAGCTAGTTGAGTTTAGAGATGAACTGCCAAAGACTAATGTTGGTAAAATACTGCGTAGAGCGTTAAAAGAATAACAAATAGAGCCGGCACTAGCCGGCTTTTTTATAGCTAGCGTGATATGGCTAGTTATGTAAATTGCATGGGAGTAACAGTGCAGTATCAAGTTATTGAAAGCCAAACAGCACTAGATGAATTTGTCTTGTCTATTTCGAAAGCCAAAGTGCTCGCCGTCGACACCGAATTCATGCGTCGCCGCACCCTATACCCAGAAATTGCTCTGTTACAGATCTTTGATGGTAACCACCTTGCTCTTATCGATCCATTAGCCGATATAGATTTTAGTAGGCTTTGGACATTATTTTCCGATACTAGTGTTTTAAAAGTACTCCATTCTCCTTCGGAAGATATCGAAGTATTTCTAAAGTTTGCAGGTTTTATCCCATCACCAATATTCGATACCCAGTTTGCTTTACAGTTGTTAGGTGAGGGTAGTTGTATTGGTTTTGCTAATATGGTGAAGCAACTTAGAGGCGTAGACATTGACAAAAGTGAATCCAGAACAGATTGGTTACGCCGCCCTCTAACTCAGAGCCAATTAGATTACGCCGCCTCCGATGTATATCATTTGCTACCATGTTTTGAGACTATTCAGGCGCGAGTAAATGAAAAGCAGCTATTTAACATAGTGCTTCAAGAAAGTGAGTTGCTCGCTCAAAAGCGAAGTTTCCGCCAGCCAGATGAAGTTCTTTACCTTGATGTCAAAAACGTATGGCAGCTCAAGCCTAGAGATCTTGCCACCCTGAAAGAACTTGCAGCGTGGCGCAGAGCCAAAGCAGAGAAAAAAAACTTAGCGCTAAATTTCGTGCTTAAAGAACATAACATGGTCGAGATTGCTAAACGTCGTCCAAGCTCACTGGGCAGTTTACGCAATGTTCCAGGTGTTGAATCAATGGAAGTCAATCGCTCTGGTAAAGAAATTCTCGCCTGTATAGAAAAAGCAAAAGAAGTAAGTGAACAAAATTGTCCACAACGTGTTAGAAGACTTATCGACTTTAAAGGTTACAAAGCAGCATGCAAGGATATCAAGCAGGTTATCGCCGACGTCGCCAAAACTAACGATATTCCAGTTGACGTGTTTGCCTCGAAGAAACAAATCAATCAGGTGATCAGCTGGTCGTGGAAAAAATCACCGGAAGAAAAGCTATTGCTGATGAAACCCGATCTTGCGTTAGGGTGGAGGGCTGAGCTTGTTGCAGATAAGCTAGACAGTTGGTGGCAGTAGCGCTCCTATCAATTAAACGTGAAAGATAAACAACGAAAGCGATAGTAACATCCACCTTCCGAAGAAGGTGGATGTTACTCAACTAGTCTTTTGGTTGTTCGATACCAAAGTACACGCAATGTAACACCGGTAATACAATCAACGTCAGTATGGTCGCAAAACCAAGACCAAACATAATGGTGACCGCCATTGATTGGAAGAACACGTCAAATAATAGTGGGATCATACCCAGTATGGTTGTGATAGCAGCCATAGATACAGGCCTTACACGACTCACACCAGAATCAAATACCGCTTGGTAAGGGGACTTACCGGAGTCAATTTCGATATTGATTTGGTCCATCAGTACAATACCATTTTTAATCAACATGCCGGATAAACTAAGCAAGCCTAACAGCGCCATAAAGCTAAACGGTGCTTGTAGTAATACAAGTCCTGCCGTTACCCCAATAATGGCAAGTGGCACGGTAGACCAGATCACTAATGGCTTTTTCACTGAGTTAAAGAGCAATACGGTGATCATAAACATCGCTAAATAACCAATTGGTAAAGAACCAAAAATGGCTTTCTTCGCTTTGCTTGACGACTCATACTCGCCGCCCCATTGCATCTCGTATCCTTGGGGTAGTTCAATGGCTTCGATATCCGCCTTCACTCTTGCAAACAACTTAGCTGGAGTTTCATCACCTATCACGTCGTGATCAGCCATTACCGTGATGGTACGTTTACGGTCGCGGCGCATGATCAGGCTATCTTCCCAAGTGACACTAAAATCATCCACGATTTGTGAAACTGGTACGTAGACGCTAAGAACAGGACTGAATATCTGTAAGTCACCAAGGTTCTCAACATTGAGTCTCTCTTCCTCGGGAGAGCGTGCGATGATAGGCAACAGTTGCGTACCGTCTCGATATAACCCGACTTTGTTACCTGACACCGAAGTCAGTAGCAACTGATCTAAGTCTGATTTACTGATCCCCAAACGACGCGCCTTCAATTCATTAAACTGTGGACGGATCAGTTTGGTTCTTTGTCGCCAGTTGTCACGAATATTAAACGCTTTTTCGTCTTGGCTGATAATATCCTTGGCTTCTTCAGCTAATTGGCGCAACACAACAGGGTCTGGCCCCGAAAACCGAGCCTCGATTTTTGCATCGGTTGAGGGACCAATTTCCATACGTTTTATTTTGAGACGTCCGTCTAGCTCATTTTCAAGCTCATAATCGCGAAGCTTGGCAATCATAGCCACTACTGCTTCTCGGTCTTTTACACGTACAATTAACTGGCCATAAGCGTCGTATTGTTTTTCGGGCGAATAGGTCAACATAAAACGAGGCGCACCTTGCCCAATCGTTGACGTTACTTCGTTAACCATAGGATCAGCCAGTAAAAAGGATTCAATTTTCTCAATATTCTGCGCCGTGCTACGTATATCAGCTCCTTGGTAATGCCAGTAATCCACATAGAACATTGGTGTATTTGAAGCTGGGAAGAAAGACTGCTTAACCGATTTAAAGCCAACAACTGCAGCGACTAATAGCAGTGCCATAGAAATAATGGTAATAGCGCGATTTTTAAGGCAGAAAGTCAGCATCGATTTATACACGGTGAAGATCACGCCTTTATAAGGGTCGTCTTCATCGCTTGTATCTGATGACTTTTCCTTCGGTCCTTTAAACATCATATTGGCAAAAAATGGCGTCAGTGTAATTGCCGTTACCCAGCTTAGTAGTAATGAAATTAACAACACCCAAAATAAAGAACCGGCAAATTCACCACTGGCATCTGAGCTTAAACCAATTGGCGCGAAAGCAGTGATCCCAATAACGGTTGCGCCAAGAAGTGGCCATTTTGTCTGTTCAACAATGTTCACAGCGGCTTTTATTTTAGATTGACCCCGTTTAATATTAATCAAAATGCCTTCAGTCACGACTATGGCATTATCGACTAGCATCCCCAATGCGATGATCAAAGCACCCAATGAAATACGTTGTAAATCAATGGCGAATATCTTCATAAAGATAAAAGTACCAAGCACGGTAATAAGCAAAATACCGCCGATTAAAATACCACTCTTTACACCCATAAAGATAAGCAGAACGATAATTACGATGGCAATGGCCTCTATAAGGCTCACGATGAAGCCGTCAACCGAGGTTTCTACTTCCGTTGGTTGATTGTAAACCGTGTTGATCGTAATACCGTACGGACGCTGATATTCTAATTGCTGTAAGTGATGTTCGATCTCTTTACCCACCTCAACAACATTTACACCAGAGGTAAAAGAAACCCCAACCAGCAGTGCACGCTTTTGATCAAAACGTGTAATATGATTCGGCACCTCCGCATATTCACGTGTCACTTTTGCCACGTCCCCCAAATAAATGAGTTCCTTGGCACCTGGCTTTGAGATAAGTAAACCCTCTAGCTCAGAAACGTCTGTAAACTCACCAGTAGGGTGCAGGCGAATAGACTCATCTCCAACTCGTATTTTACCCGCATTAGAAACCGTATTTTGAGCTTGTAACAACGAGAAAATGTAACTAGGCGCAATGCCAAGTTGTGACAGTTTTTGTGTTGATATTTCGACGATCACTTGTGCTTGCTGTTCACCTGCGACCGTGACTTTACTCACACCTTCTACTAGCACTAATTCACGCTTCAAAAAGTCAACGTAGTCTTTTAGCTCATCATACGAGTAGCCTTCACCGGTGATCGCGTAGAGTTCACCGTAAACGTCCGCAAAATCGTCGATAACGCTTGGTGCCATTACACCTGGCGGTAGCTTCGGCGAGAGATCATTTACTTTACGGCGCAGCTCATCCCAGATCTGCTGTAAGTCTTTCTTACGGTACTTACTCTTCATCTCAACGGTGATCTGCGACTTACCGGGGGAAGAAATTGAAGTAACATAATCAACATAGGGCAGAGACTGTATTGCATTTTCAATTGGGAAGGTAACTTCCTCTTCCACTTGTTGTGGCGATGCGCCAGGGTACATGGTCACGACCATGGCTTTTTTTAGTGTGAATTCAGGATCTTCTAGTTGGCCTAAGCCCAAATAGGATACCACCCCGGCAATAAGCAGGAGTAGTGCAAACATCCAACTGATGACCTTATTCTCAATTGACCATTTGGCTAAGCTCATGTTACAGACCTCTTTCTTTAGTCCAAGGTCTCACTTTTGCGCCTTCTTGCAAGTAATGCACGCCCGCAGCAACAATTTTTTCACCAGGTTCAAGACCCGAAAGTACCTCAATACCGGTATGATTAAGTTGACCGACGGTGACTTCGCGTTTTGTGACGGTCTGATTATCGCTTTGATATACCCAAACGTAACTATTTCCCTCTGTACCTTGCTTTTTATCGGAGAATACTGCCTGGTTAGGTACTATAATTGCCGTATTTTCACGGTTAGTAATTTTGCTTGGGTCGACATAAACATGGCCAGTCATACCTGCGAACAAATTAAAATCCTCAGGGATTGGAAGACTAAATACGACTTTGTAGGTTAAGGTTGCAGGGTCAGCCTGCGTATCCCATTCCTTAATCGTAAGCGGGTAAGACTTACTAGGGTAACCATCAAAAACAACGGTCGGTTTGTAATCCGAATCTTTATCAACACGTGCAACGATGCGCTCAGGAACTTGAATAACCACATCCATCATATCGCGTGTTTCAAGGCGAAGGATATTCTGCTTAGCCACCACGTTTTCGTAGTTTTTGACAAACACCTTGGCAACCGTACCACTAAACGGCGCTCTCAGCTCACTATATTCGAGGTTCGTTTTAGCAATTTTAAATGCAGACTCCGCAACTTGCTTATCTGCATTTGCTTTATCAAACTCAGCTTTAGTCGCTATGCCTTTTTCAAATAACGGTTTAATTCTCGATAACTGAGATTTGGCGAGTTCAAATTGGGCTTTACGTTGTTCATATTGTAGGTTGAAATCTTCAGGATCAAGCTTTGCTAGCAATTGCCCTTTTTGCACGTCTTGGCCTGCAAGAACTGGAAACTCGATAAGTTCACCATTTACACGAAAGGCAAGATAGGAGCCTTGGTTTGCCACCACTTCAGCAGGGAAACTGCGAAGCGTGCTGCTATTAGGATCCGAAACCGTGTGAATTTTAACCGGCCGGTTAGGGGCTTCTGTTGGGGCTTGTTCTGCTTGTTCTTGGCAACCCACTAATAGGGTAGCCAGCACAATTCCAGAAAACACTCTTAACATATTGTTCTCCATGACAACGTCAATTTTAATGCGTGCAGAATAATGGAATTACATATAAAATAAAAATTATAAAACATTCTATACTGCATAAGATTTATTTATGAAGATTTCGGACTTAGCAGCGTTTTGCACTGTTGTTGAAGCGCCTAGCCTCACCGATGCGGCAAATAAGCTTCATAAGACACAGCCTGCGGTCTCTCAATCAATTAAAAGATTAGAACAATCTTTGGGATTTGCCCTTTTTGAGCGTGAGAAATATCGCAACGTGTTAACAGAGCAAGGTCGTCGATTTTATTTTGAAGCCGAAAAATTGCTTAATCATCATAGAGACTTGTCATTACTCGCGACTGAATTCGCGGCAGGTAATGAGCCAAGCTTTAACATCTGTTACGAACCGATCGTATATCAAAACCAGATTGATCAAGTATTGGGCAATGCCTTCATTAAGTTTCCCGCAACTGAAATGAATATCTCGAGTGGTAAACGTTTTTTTGCACTTGAGCAAGTCACACAGGGAATTGCGAATCTTGGCATTGGCCCTTGGTTTGATCTTTTTCATTCAACTGGCGATCTAGAGTCAATGCCGATTGGACATGTAAAATTAGGTTTAGTCTCATTAACAGGCTATATGCCGCCAGAACTTAGCTTTTCGGAGCTTGCGAAATACCCATCTCTTGCAATGAAAGAAAGTAAATTCAAGTTTGACAGTGAGCGCTTGGCATACAGAAACAGTAACAATGTCATGAAACTCGATGACGCACTGGCAATAAAAAGATACTTATTGCAAGGTATGGGCTATGCCCTAATCGGCCTTGACCTTTGTAGAGAAGAATTAGAGTCTGGTGTTTTGCAGCAAGTGAGGGTGTTTGATAGAAAGGATGAGTTTGAAGCTGAGATCCACGCGTATCGTTTACATATTTCCCACCATGGACCAGTAGCAAGATATTTTTGGGATAAATTAAAAGAGTTAAATATTCAATATGAAAAGCAGCAATCCTCAACAAGAACTCGCTGAAAAAGTCTTCACCGTAATTGGCGGTATCCCATTTGGAAAAGTTGCGTCATATGGGCAAATAGCGAGGTTAGCAGGCTCCCCAAAACATGCGAGAAAGGTGGGTCAATTACTAAAGAACCTACCACAAGGTTCAACGTTACCTTGGTACAGAGTAGTCAATAGCCAACGACGTATTTCATTTCCTTCAGGTAGTAGTAAATTTCAAGAGCAAAAGTCACGCTTGCAAGCTGAGGGCGTCACATTCTCACATAGCAACGTGATAGCTAAACACTGTGTTTGGGAATAATCATAAATTTAGCGTTAACTGATCCAGATAAATAGAGCAGTCGTAATTATCGTTAGTTTTTGTATATTTGAACGGGAATTATGAAACTCGCTTTATTTCCATTGCCAATATTCTTGCTTCCAGGTGGGTTCACCCGCTTGCGGATCTTTGAGCAGCGCTATTTATATATGGTAAAAGAGGCTGCTAAAACAGAGCAAGGTTTTGCGTTATGCCCATCTTTAGCTGATTCACCGAACAATGTGTCAAAAGAAGGCGTCCACGTTAAAATCGTCGACTTTTCACAAGATGATGATGGTCAGCTGCTGATTGATGTTGAGGCACTATCACGCATTGCGATCAGTAATGTGGAAGTAGACTCGCAATCGTTACGCTACGGCGATTGTGACATTATAGATGGGCCGCCTTGGCAATGTAGTGAAGAAGCATTTAGCCTTGTTGACGAAACCCTTACTCACAAACTTCAGAGCGTTTTTATCGCCAACCCAATCCTAGATGATTTGTACCGTGACAAGCATTTTACTCAGCCTCTTTGGGTTGCTTATCGTTGGCTAGAAATCTTACCCATCTCGATGACCCAAAAACTAAAAATAAAACAAGCACAAACATTTGAACAGGTGGCAGAGTTCTTACATACTGTATTAGATGAAAAATAGTGATCCATGCCAAGTTTTCGAGCGTACTAAAGCTTATAATTATAAATTGGAAGGTGAGCTATGTTAGGCCAACAGCAATCTACCGATTGCAACGTTCAGTCAGGAACTCGCAAAGCAGTGCAAGAAACTCCCTCTCAAGCGTTATCAGACGCTTTAGTTAAGGTTGCAGAAAAACGAGATCGCAAATCTTTTGCTTTCTTGTTTGAGTACTTTGCGCCAAAAATCAGGCGCTTTGGTGTGAAACAATTTGGAAACGATGCCCAAGCGATGGAGCTGGTGCAAGACACGATGACGTCAGTGTGGCGTAAAGCCCACCTTTATCATCATGATAAAGGCGCAGCCACAACGTGGATCTATACCGTAATGCGTAATGCGTCGTTCGATGCACTGCGTAAAATGAAGAGTAATAAAGAAGAACATATCAGTGAGGACATCTGGCCGATAATTCAAGACTCTCAGGCTGACGACGATGGTTTTCAAGATCACTTGCAAACGGCGCAAATTCAAAAGTACATCAATAAGTTGCCGCCAGCACAACGAGACATAGTAAAAGGCGTATACTTTCAAGAAATGTCGCAAGAACAATTGGCAGAGCACTTAAATATACCTGTCGGGACAGTTAAGTCACGTTTACGACTTGCTTTACAAAAACTTCGCGCAGAAATGGGAGATCAGGCATGATTAAGCATCACCCTAATGATTCATTATTAAGCCAATTTGTTGAAGGTAATTTGCCTGCAAGTATCAGTGTCGCAATTGCAGCACATGTCGAAATGTGTCCTTGTTGCCAGAAAAAGACTCAACAGCTCGAAGCGCAAGAGGCGAATGTTCAGCTTGGAGGAGGCAGCGACTCTTCACTAAGCTGTGATTTTGAGGCAATGATGCAAGCGATAACGCAGGATGATGAAATTGACGAAGTTAAAGAATATATTCAACCCACATTTAACTATCAGGGTAGGGATGTTCAATTACCTAGGGCTATTGCGAATATCGATCGCACCAAATTTTCAGGTGTAGGCAAAATCGCCCGCTCTCGATTATTATTAGAAGACGGCGACTTACGATCAAGTCTTCTACAAATCGGAGCGGAAGGGGAAATTCCAGAGCACACTCACACAGGCTTTGAAATCACCTTGTTACTTGACGGCGATTTTGCAGACGAAGCTGGGGAATACGTACCAGGCGACTTTATCTGGCAAGACGTCAAACATAATCATTCTCCGCGCACAAAAGAAGGCTGCCTGTGCTTTACCGTTGTGAGCAGTGCACTACACTTTAATAAAGGGTTAAGTAAGCTGTTAAACCCAATTGGTAAGTTGATTTATTAAAGGAATAGTTGCGAAATGAAATTTTCATCACCAATAAAAATTGGCATTAGCGCGTGTTTGGCTGGAGATAAAGTGCGGTTTGACTCAGGCCACAAGCGTTCAAACTTTTGTATGGATGAATTCTCTGAACATGTTGAGTATGTGCGCTTTTGTCCGGAAGTTGCGATAGGCTTGCCAATTCCAAGACCAACCATCAGGCAGATCCGTGTAGGCGACATTATCAAAGTTAGTCGTCCCGACGGTAAAGAAGATGTCGCACCAAAGCTTAAGGAGTTTGGCGAAAAGGTTGCGACTTCTCAGACACAAAGCCTCTCCGGGTTCGTATTTTGCGCCAAAAGTCCAAGCTGCGGAATGGAGCGTGTTAAAGTTTATAACGAAGCAGGAACTGGTAATACATCAGAAGGTATTGGTATTTTTGCTGAGCAAATTATAAAGCACAATCCGCTTTTACCTTGCGAGGAAAATGGTAGGTTGAACGACATGCACCTAAGAGAAAACTTCGTAATGCGGGTATTTGTCTATAAAAGTTGGCAAGAACTGACTCAATCCGAGAACATCGGTCTACACGAGCTGACGAATTTTCATGCCAAGCACAAATATCTGTTGATGAGCCATAATTACCAAGCCTATAAAGATTTAGGGCGTCTACTTGGTGATGGCAAGCAGTTTGACAGAGAGATGCTGAAACAAAAATACATCAGTGGTTTGATGTCAGCACTGAGCAAGCCTGCCAATCGCAAAAACCAAGCAAACACGTTAACGCATCTACAGGGATATTTTAAGAACGAGCTTTCGAGCATCGAGAAGCAAGAGATGTGCAACGCAATAGATCAGTATCGCAAAGGTATTGTACCTTTATATGTACCATTGACCTTGCTCAAGCATCACCTTACCGTACATCCTAAAGAATATTTGCAAAGCCAAGTGTACTTTGATCCGTACCCCAACGAACTGCGTTTAAGATTCGGAATTTAATTATGAAAACAGCTTTTTGGTTTCGCCGTGATCTCAGGGTTTACGGCAACGAGGCTTTGATTGAAGCCGTAAATGAGGGCGCACGCGATGCGCTCTTTTTTTATTGCAAGTCACAGTGGCAGTCACACAACGTAGCCAGTATTCAACTCGACCTACTTGAGCGCAGATTACTTGAGCTTGGCAGCCAGCTTAGTGAATTTGGCATTACGCTACATATTATTGAAGCGAGCACATTCGCTGAGCTGCCAGCGCAGCTTCAAGTTGTTTGTGACGATAAAGGCATTGATTGCTTATATGCAAATAAAGAGTACGAAGTAAATGAAGTGGCCCGCGATGAAGCGTGTGAAACTGTGATCTCGTTAAAATTATTGGATGGCGATCTCGTTGCCAAACCGGGCTCTGTGCTTACGGGCTCCGGTGAGATGTTCAAGGTGTTTACCCCCTTTAAAAAAGCATGGTTAAAGCGTTTTGTGGGGCAGCAATTTCACTTCTCTAGCTGGCCATTGGACAAACAACATGAAGCAAACTTCAAAAAGCCAACTTTTTTCGAGATGACCAATGGATCTGAAAAGTGGCCAGTGGATGATAATGCCATTGTCACGATTGTAAATCGTTTTATTAAGGACAAACTAGCAGACTACCAAGATGACCGTGATTTCCCTGCAATCAAAGGAACTTCGGGGCTCAGTCCATACTTGGCATTAGGCATTGTGTCGCCCAAGCAGCTCATCGCACAGATCCAACTTCATTACCCTGAAGTGCTTGAAAACCCAAGTAAGCCAGAGTTTTGTTGGGTGAACGAGCTCATTTGGCGTGAGTTTTATCGCCATCTTATCGTCGCTTTCCCCCGTTTATGCAAGGGCTTTAATTTCAATGATAAATATAACGCAGTTAGGTGGCGTAACGACAGCCAAGCATTTGAACGGTGGTGTAATGGTCAAACTGGCTACCCGATTGTCGATGCGGCAATGCGTCAGCTCAACAAAACCGGCTGGATGCACAATCGACTACGCATGATTGTTGCCAGCTTTTTAACCAAACACTTGCTCATCGATTGGCGTAAAGGCGAAGCCTATTTTATGTCTAAATTAATTGATGGAGACCTTGCCAGTAACAATGGTGGCTGGCAGTGGGCTGCAAGTACGGGATGTGACGCGCAGCCTTATTTTCGTATTTTCAATCCCATCAAACAGAGCGAAAAGTTTGATCCCGATGGTTCCTTTATTCGTACATATGTGCCTGAATTAAAAAATGTTCCAGCAAAACATATTCATTTTCCCCATGACTATTTAGCGGCATTTGGTGGAAAGGACGTCTATGTAGAGCCGCTGGTTGATCACAAAGAGGCAAGGGCAAGAGCACTTGACGCATTTAAGGTTTAAATAGGTATGGATCACAGAACGCAGCGATTCGTGGCAATTTATAACGAAATAGACAAATACTGCCTCGGTAAATTGGCTTCAATCTACACTGAGGACATCAGTTTCGTAGACCCTTTTCATAAAATTCAAGGGCTTGATTCGCTAACTAGTTATTTTCAGGGGTTATATGAAAATATCTCTGAAATCGAATTTCTCGTTACGAACGCCTATCAGGTTGATGACATCAGCTTTATCTACTGGACTATGTCCTATCAACACCCCAAGCTAAACGGGGGTAAACTCATAGAAGTTGAGGGTCATAGTCGTTTGAGTTTTATTGGCGAAAAAGTAGCGCAACATCGGGATTACTTTGACAGTGCGCAAATGCTGTACCGCCAAGTCCCACTACTTGGTGGTATTATTCGGCTATTAGATAAAAGGATCTCGGCATGAGTAACATTTTAATTACTGGCGCAACATCAGGAATAGGTAAAGGCCTTGCTGAATTTTATGCAAAACAGTCACACCACGTAACTGCTTGTGGTCGCAACCAAGAAGTGTTAGGCGAATTAGAAAACAGCGTAGGTGCTAGGAGCAAAGCATTTGATTTAACGAATCGCGATGAGATAGAAGATAATCTCAAAGATATTGATAGCTTAGATCTTGTGATCCTCAACGCAGGTGGTTGTGAGTATATTGATAACCCTAATCAATTCGACGGCCATTTATTCGAACGAGTAATGAATATCAACGTCATCTCAATTGGACACTGCCTAGACGTATTGCTGCCAAAAATGAAAACTGGCGGTCACCTTTGTATCATAAGTTCCAGCAGTGCTTTTTTACCTTTACCTCGTGCCGAAGCGTATGGTGCTTCGAAAGCGGCTGTCAGCTATTTAGCGCGCACCCTGACCGCGACATTAAAAAACATTGATGTGACCTTAGTTCACCCAGGATTTGTAGAAACGCCGTTGACAGATAAAAACGACTTTCCGATGCCATTTATTGTCAGTGTCGATGAGGCCGTTGGTTACATTAGCAAAGGAATAGAAAAACGTAGCAAGGAAATACATTTCCCAAAGAGATTTACCCTATTTTTAAAACTTCTCAGGTTACTGCCATTTTCGTTGTGGTTACCTCTCGCAAAAAGGATAGCCCGTGGCTAAGATTGCAATAATTGGAAGCGGTATTTCAGGTATGACCGCAGCATACCTGTTAAGTCGTCAACATGACGTAAAAGTCTTTGAAAAAAATGATTATATTGGCGGACATACGGCAACTATTGATGTTGAATACCAAGGTGAAAAGCGCTCAGTTGATACCGGCTTTATCGTATTTAACGACAGAACCTATCCAAACTTTGAAAAACTACTGGCTGAAATTGGTGTTAATCGCCAAGAAACCGAAATGAGCTTTAGTGTTCACAACAGTCAATCTAAGTTTGAGTACAATGGCCATTCACTCCGCACGTTATTTGCACAAAAGCGTAACTTATTGAGACCAACCTTTTGGCGATTGCTAAAGGATATTGTGCGCTTTAACGGTCTTTGTAAGTCATTGTATGAAAAAGACGACTATCTAGGTGTTGAAACGCTTGGCAAGTTGTTACAGCAACACCAATTTAATGAGTTTTTTAAGCTGCACTACATCTTGCCGATGGGCGCAGCTATCTGGTCAACGAGTATTAAAGAAATGCTCGATTTTGAAGCTAAATTCTTTGTCCAGTTTTTCTTCAACCATGGGCTCTTGGACATCGCAAATCGCCCTCAATGGTATGTTATCCCAGGTGGTTCAAGAGAATACATTCAACCACTAGTGGCAAAATTTAAAGACAGTATTGTGCTTAATGCTGACATTAAGACCGTGGTTCGTGATGAGTCAGGTGTAACCATCGTCTTCAAAGATGGTAGTAATGAGTACTTCGATAAAGTCGTCTTTGCATGTCATAGTGATCAGGCTTTAGCATTACTAAATACCCCATCGAGTGATGAACAAGCGATACTTGGTGCTATCCCTTATACTGCAAACTCTGTGGTGCTACACACAGACACCCGTTTATTGCCAAAGCGTCCTCTGGCGTGGGCCAGTTGGAACTATTTATTAAACGAAGCGACGGACAAAGCCGCTGTTGTCACCTACCAAATGAACATACTGCAGGGGCTTGATGCCAAACATCAATACTGTGTCACGTTAAATCATGATGAAGGGATAGCTGAAGACAAAGTGATCCGCCGCTTTGTCTATCACCATCCGGTTTTCAATACCACCAGCATTGCGGCCCAAAAACGTAAAGCCGATATTGATGGCAAACACCATAGTTATTTTTGTGGTGCGTACTGGTTCAACGGTTTTCATGAAGATGGGGTAAAAAGTGCGGTAGATGTGGCCGAGCAATTGGGTATCTCATTTTGAACAGTGCAATACTGGTTGGCAGAGTTCGGCATCGGCGATTCGCCCATGCCAGGCATGCTTTTTCTTACCCCATGTATATGATGTGGCTAGATTTAAGTGAGCTCGATGCACTCAATAGTATTTCGTCAAAGTTTGGTACATCCGGCTTAAAACTGCTTAAATTCAATCAAGCTGACTATATCCTCACAGAAGGCGAAAGCTTAGTTGAGCGCGCACGTGCTAAGTCAAATGCGCTTGGCAAACCGGTTTCTTCACAAACAAAAGTATATTTAATGGCGCAAATACGCTGTTTAGGCTTTTACTTCAGCCCGGTTAATTTCTATTTTTTTGAAGACGAGAAGGAGGCTGGTTTTAGCCATATGCTCGCAGAAGTCAGTAACACGCCTTGGAATGAGCGTTATTTTTATTTAGTTGAATTAAATAAAGAAGTGAACTTTAAAAAGCAATTTCACGTATCACCTTTTATGAATTTGGATATGCACTACCATTGGAAAGTGAGGCCACCCGGTGATAATACGCTAATCCATATTGAAAATAGAAAAGGTGACGAATTGCTATTTGATGCCACGATGACGCTCAAAAAGCAGGAACTCAATGAAGCAAATATAAATCAGTTGCTCAGGCGGTTTCCTGTAATGACATGGAGCATAGCTAAAGGTATCTACTGGCAAGCGTTGAAGTTATTTTTAAAAAAAGTGCCTTTTGTTGGGCATCCCGGAAGAGTATAAGATGGAAAATACCACGACAATATCCTCATCAATTTCGCTTTCTACATTCGATAGATTGTACAAAAAGCTCGTCTTTGGCGCGTTGAATACCTTAGAAATCGGAAAAGTGGTACTTGTCGAAGGCGACCAAAAATACTGTTTTGGTGAGTCAGAAACAAGTTTAAGTGTTGATATTCATGTTCATTCAGCGCAAATGTATAAGCAGTTTGCACTTGGCGGCAGCGTCGGAGCTGGTGAGTCATACATTCTTGGTCACTGGAGTTGTTCGGATTTAACCAAACTGATTGAGATCTTCGTCCTAAACCAAGCTCAGCTGGATGCCTTTGAAAATAAGTTTGCATTTTTCTCCGGCATTGCGAATAAGATAAAGCACCTTAAAAACAAAAACTCAAAACAAGGCTCAAAGCGCAACATTGTCGCCCACTACGACCTTGGTAATGATCTTTATGAATCATTTTTAAGTGAAGAAATGCTGTACTCTAGTGCAGTGTATCCGTCAAAGGAAGCATCGCTTGAAGAAGCGCAGCAACATAAGTTAGCCGCAATCTGTGAGCGCTTGGATCTTCAGCAAACTGACAAAGTTGTTGAAATTGGCACAGGATGGGGCGCATTTGCGATTTATGCTGCAAAAAATTACGGCTGCCATATAACCACGACAACTATTTCAGAAGAGCAGCACGCTTACGTGAAAGCACTGATTGAAAAAGAAGGGTTGCAGCACCACATCACATTACTAAAACAAGATTATCGTGAATTGGACGGCCAATATGACAAACTGGTGTCCATTGAAATGATTGAAGCGGTTGGACACGCTTATTTATCAGGCTTTTTTGCCAAATGCAACGACTTGCTAAAGCCGACAGGCGCAATGCTTATTCAGGCCATTACCATCGCCTGCCAGCGTTATCAACATTACCTTAAGCAATCGGATTTCATTCAGCAGTACATTTTTCCCGGCGGTTGTCTTCCTTCGGTGAGTGAAATGAGCAAGCAAATCGTAAATTCCACTGATATGGTTATCCATGAACTCCATGATATCGGTCTGCACTATGCCAGAACGCTATACGATTGGCGTGTTCGGTTTGAAAAAGCATGGCCTTCCCTTGATGGTAAACGTTTCGATGAGCGCTTTTATCGCCTTTGGCAGTTTTATTTATGCTACTGCGAAGGGGCGTTCAAACAAAGAGCAACCAGTGCCGTACATTTAGTCGCAAGAAAACCAAGATACCAGTCAAATGTCTGTACTCAAACATTGGATTACTAACGCGCTACTTTTCCAAAGTATTTGGTTTGCAGCATTGTTTTTTCAAGCAGACGCGCTTTGGTTTATGTTAGTTGGCTGTCTGGTTATGCTCGCGGGTCACCAAAATAAGCGCCTCAATTTGGTGCTCGCGCTCGTGGGCTCCACCATAGGAATGGGCATTGAATTAATTGCGGTCAAAACCCAGCTTATTAGTTACCAAGGTAGTGAATTACTTCCGCTTTGGCTCTGGGTTTTGTGGATAGCATTGGTGCTGACAGTAAATAATGCACTTTCCAAACTGTTAACCCTCAAAGCGCCGATATTATTAGTGGTATTTTTGGTCTGCGCGCCACCTAGCTATCTTGGTGCTGCTAATTTTGATGTAGTTTCTATCTCAATGCCTTGGTACATTTTTTGGCCAGCATTTGGCGCACTGTGGAGTGTGGGGTTCTACCTGATAGTGAGTTTTAATCGCATTTTATGGGGTACAAAGCTTGCGCAGTCGCCAGCAAATTGATAGCGTTTGATTACAAACCCACAGGATCCGGGGCGAAACACAATAAAATAATAAATATTTCGTCGAATTTCGCAATTTTGGGGTTGCACATAAACGCAAAATGCATAAACATAGGTTTTGCTTAGGCAAATTATAAAGTTATAGGAATCTAATAATGAATAAAGCTCAACTAGTTGAAAAGATGGCGGCAGACGCAGAGATTTCAAAAGCAGCGGCAACTCGTGCTTTAGAAGCGTTTACTGGCGCAGTAACTAACACACTAAAAGATGGCGGTTCTGTTGCTTTAGTTGGTTTTGGCACATTCTCAGTAAAAGAACGCGCTGCGCGTACTGGTCGTAACCCACAAACTGGCGCTGAAATCCAAATCCCAGCTGCGAACATTCCTTCGTTCAAAGCAGGTAAAGGCCTAAAAGACCAAGTAAATCCTTAATCCACTCGCTGGACGAGAAAAACCTCCCAAGTCGGAGGTTTTTTTATGCCTCTCATATTCATTATAATTGATAGCGCTATCTTGAATTTGCTACTATCACCCCAATCTCGTATTTTTATCTAATAAGTTGTTTAATCAGTTTTCATGAAGCGTTTTCACTTTTTCGCCGTTATGTCATTACTCATGTTGTTATGGGTGGCTGCTGCGTGCGCGACAGGAACGCCTGATACTCACTTATCCCATACTTCCGATACGAATAGCACAAGCTTCGAAAACATCACCCAAAAGGGCCCCGCTGACTCCAATCAGTTACCCAGTAAGCCAAGTCCTGCGAGTCCAATAAAGCTCAGTGGTGAAACCACGCATCACGAAAAGGGCTTATTGCCGGAACGTGAGCGTACTAGTCACCCTAGTTATTTTCTGCATCCTAAACAACAAGCCGAATATGCGCTTGTATTTGAGCTTGCAGCAGAAAAATATGTACCGGCCTCAGTCTATGACATCAATAGACCTAAACCTGTACCTTGGTATATGTGTGATACTCGGCCAAATAATGGCTTTATCGACAACTGTAAGCCGGCAAACTTAACCTTCAAAGGCAGCCTCAACTTCGCCTCTTAATCATTATCTACTACCAATAGACCACCTAAATAGTAGTTTTTGATACCAGCACCCTAACGTCTGTATGACCAGTATTCGTTAGTAAATCGGTATCGCTCAGATAGATAATGAGAAAAATATGAAAGATATAAATTCGTCAACGAGGCCATCAACCCCTCGTGGTACCAACGCGCGTGCAAAGCGCTTTTTTACTGCGCTTATTGTGTTCTTGTTGATCCTTTGTGCACTACCAAACGTGTATCCCAATAAGAATTTGATTCAAATTCAAGCAAGTAGTAACGAGGTTCTGTCTCTGTCGCTGCCTGAGCTTAAATCTCAGTTAGAAGGAGAAGGATTCAAAATCAAGCAAATAGAGTCTCATCAAGAGGGCTATTTGGTTGAACTTAAAAACCGCACGCTAACCGCCGAGGCACGTGCGTATATGGCAGATTCTTACTCCAAGCTAAATGTTAAGGTAGTTAGTGCTTCAACGATGCCGCAGTGGTTAGAAGCCACTGGACTCAAACCGATTAAGCTTGGACTCGACTTGGACGGCGGCGTGTTGTTCGTACTCAGGGTTGACACAGAACAAGCGGAACAAAATAAACTGCAGTCACTCGCAGACGAAGCCAATAGCTTACGGATCAAAAATCGTTATCGTAACCTATCTATTCCTCAAGTTATCAATGGGGAGCAGGTTGAGATCATCGCAAAAGCGCAAGGGCAAAATGAACTCGTTGCGATCACGGCGACACTGCGCGACCTTTATCCACAATTTGCCAGTACAACTCATAAGCAAGGTAGTTTAACGAAAGTGAACTTCCGTTTTGCCGAAGAGAAAAAAGCAGAGTTCGATAAGCAGTTAATGACCCAAGCACTGTCAACTTTACGTTCGCGTATTGAAGAACTCGGGATCACAGAAGCGGTTACGCAACGTCAAGGCACTAATTATATACGAATTGAATTACCTGGCGTGCAAGACCCAGAACAAGCCAAACGTATTATCGGTGCAACAGCAAAGCTTTCTTTTCATGCATTACAGGAAGTGGGAGGTCAAAAATTAAAGGATAAATCTGGCGCTTTGGTTTCTATCGACCCAGTTGCTATTTTTGGCGGGGATGAAATTGAGTCTGCAACCGGAGGACGAGACGAATACGGAAAACCTTTAGTGCAACTATTTTTATCTTCTCAAGGTGGTGAAAAGATAAACCGATTTTCTAGAAACAATGTTGGAAAACCAATGGCCACCGTATTCAGCGAATATTACGCAGATACAAAAGGAGAGATTAAGCGCAACACCGAAGTGATTTCAGTCGCCACTATTCAACAAGTATTAAATACTCAATTTAGTATTACCAATATGCAGTCAATGGAACACGCGCAGGAATTAGCGCTATTACTGCGGGCAGGTTCTCTTGATGCACCAATCACTATCGTCAAAGAGCAAACCATTGGTCCTTCATTGGGTGAAAAGAATATTGAAAGTGGCTTTAAAGCATTGGCATTAGGGTTGAGCCTAACTTTACTGTTTATGGCAGTGTGGTATCGCAAACTAGGCGCAGTGGCCATTACCTCATTACTGGTGAACTTAGTCTGCCTGATAGGATTAATGTCGCTGCTTCCTGGTGTTGTGCTTACCTTACCCGGCATTGCGGGCCTAGTTTTAACTATCGGTATGGCGGTCGACACCAATGTTATTATTTTTGAGCGAGTTCGCGAATTAAGGCGTAAAGGCATTGGGATGGCTACTGCATTAAAGCAAGGTTATCAACAAGCCATGTCGAGTATTATCGATGCTAACTTAACCACGATGATAACTGCGCTTATCCTACTTGGTATCGGTTATGGACCAGTAAAAGGGTTTGCGATCACTTTGGCGCTGGGCATAGTAACCAGTATTTTCGCCGGTGTGGTTGTCTCCGGCATGTTATCAGAATCTCTTTATTCAAAATCACGTAAAGGCGTAAAGTAAAATGACAAGTAAAACGCAAAAAGCAAGATTCGTCGGGCTAATTTCTGGATTGTTACTTGTCCTTGCAAGTCTCATAGCCATCACCCAACAAGGCATTGTATTAGGTCAAGACTTTACCGGCGGTTACGTTACGGTTATCGACTTACCCAAGCAAAAAAGCCATGTAGAAATGCAAAAAAAGCTAGCTGAGCTTGGTGTTCAAAACGCGCGAATCTCTCTACAAAACGATGGTAGCTGGCGAGTTTTCCAAACTCCTCAGTCCACCGATGAAACACACGTTAAACAGTGGATCGAAGGACTTGAAACACAATGGCAAGCAAGTGTGTTAGACGCCAGTTATCTTGGTGCGCAGGTGGGTAATGAGTTAATTGAGCAAGGTGGCCTTGCAGGCATATTCGCATTAATTAGTATATTGATTTACTTGGCGTTTAGATTTGAGTGGCGCTTGGCTGTCTCCGCAAGTATCGCGCTTTTTCACGATGTGATTGTGACGCTTGGCTTGTTTGCAATAACGCAAGTAGAGTTTGACTTAACTGTGCTTGCAGCGCTGCTGGCGATTATCGGTTACTCACTCAACGATTCGATTGTCATCGGTGACAGAGTTAGGGAGCTTTTGTTCGAAGAGCAGTGGAAAACCAGTCCCGTGGGCAATATCATAGACCAAGCGATAAAGGATTCAATGAGCCGCACGCTTATCACCTCATTAACGACGCTCACAACAGTGTTAGCGATATGGTGGTTAGGCGGCGCAGGACTTAATAGTTTTGCCATGGCGTTGTGTTGTGGCATTCTCATCGGTACTTTGTCTTCATTGGCAATTAGCGCAACTTTACCGCAGTTTTTAGGCTTGTCATTTAATAACTACTTAAAAGAAGAGTCTGAGGCAGCGAAACAGCAACTTGCTGAACCATAAGTTTTAGATACAATTTAGGTTAAAAAAGTAGCACTTGCTCTTTTTTAACCTTGTCGTGCTGATGTATAATTCACTCTTCGAAAGGAGCTGGATAAGGATTAATGTCAAAATATAGTTATCAAACTCGGTGCGGGAAAGTAACCCTCTGGACCGAGCAAAATATCCTCTTTGCCTGTTTCGAAGGAAATATCAATGAATCTATGATCCATTATTTTTCTAGGGCATTAGAACAGTGTCGAGCTGAGATTCATTCTTCGACATGGGGTTACGTAAGTTATTCGGAAAAGGCCATAGCTGCGACACCAGAAGCTTACAAGTTACTGGTAAAGACAGCAAAACGCTGTTTGCAGTTAGGCTGTGTTAGTGCTGCATATGTATTGAAGTCGGCAATTGCGAAAAGTCAGACTGAAAAAATGCGCAAAGAAATTGGTATGCCTGAGCCATTAGATCAAGTTTTATTTGCTGATGTAAGCGCTGCCATTGAGTTTGTAAAAAGTACTTTAGCTACACCTGAAAAGTTGTCGATATAAGACATCCTAATTCTATATATAAGTGACGTTGCCTACTGAGACGAGCATTTATAATCAGTTTGATTGTGCCTTCACTGTTAAGGCTTCATTGGGCCGCATCTCGCAACGCGCGATGATGCGGTTGTTTTTATCTTCTTCCTGTCTAAGCAACATACCTTCGTCATTTTTTGTCCACCACACAAACCCATCACCCTGATATTTTGCGCCGCTGGCTGAACGAGCAATTTTCATCTTAACCACCTGTTCGTTAAAATGGATAGTTGCCTTATCACTGTCGTTGTAGTCAACCTTTATCACCGAATTATTATCGCATTGATAGCGACTAAGTGTTTCACTAAGCTCAACTTTACGATTTGATATGTCCTCGCCACACGCACTAAGAACAGCAGCAATTAAAACAGCAAAGGCAATTTGAGATTTCATAAACAGACTCCGGCGAGAAAAAGACGGTATCTGATAATCTATCGTAAACGGATGAAGTTAAGGTGAATAGTGCGGTTACAAGGCAATAAAAAGCAGCATAAAAAAGGCCCAATGGGCCTTAAAACATGATTACATAATTATTCCTTTACAGGAATAGTATTAGGGGGACTCTGTGCTTTGCGTATTTTTGGTGTGTATAATCGCTTAGTCATCGCCATAAAGAAAATAGGCGTAAACAATAGACCAAATAAGGTAACCCCAATCATCCCTGAAAATACTGCAATGCCCATGGTTTCGCGCATTTCAGCACCCGCACCAGTTGCAAGTACCAGAGGTACAACCCCTGCGGTGAAGGCAATCGACGTCATCAAAATAGGGCGTAACCGTAGTTTACATGCCTCGATAATTGACTCCAAATTAGTCTTGCCTTGCTCGTATTCTTCTTTAGCAAATTCCACCATTAGGATTGCATTTTTACACGCCAAAGCAACCAAAACGATAAGTGCAATCTGGGTAAAAATATTATTGTCACCCCCTGTTAGCCACACCCCAACTAACGCTGACAGTATGGTCATTGGTACAATGAGGATGATTGCAAAGGGTAGCTTTAGGCTTTCGTATTGCGATGCCAAAACCATAAACACCAAGAGTACAACCAGTGGGAAGATATACACCATCACGTTACCCGCGAGGATCTGCTGATAGGTGACTTCAGTCCACTCAAATGCCATGCCTTCGCTAAGCGTTTCATTTAGCACCGCTTCAATTGCCATTTGCGCTTGATCCGAAGAGTAGCCGGGCGCAGGGCTGCCATTTAGCTCGGCAGTAGGATACCCGTTATAATGCATCACACGGTCAGGTCCCGTTGTCGGCGTGACTTTAAGTACCGCGCCAAGTGGCACCATTTGACCATAGTTGTTTCTTACTTTATACGACAAAATTTGTGCAGGATCTGAGCGAAAGTTAGCGTCAGCCTGAGCGGTGACCTGATAAGTGCGGCCAAATAAGTTAAAGTCATTGACGTACATTGAACCTAAATAGATCTGTAATGCATTAAACACCTCCTCGAGCGATACACCTTGTACCATTGCTTGCTCACGGTCGATATCAATGTCCATTTGTGGTACTTGGATCCTAAAGCTTGAGTACAGTCCCATTAGCTCCGGTTGTTGCTGCGCTTTTGCTATCACTGCTTGTAAATCCGAGAATAGTTTCTCAAAGCCAAGGTTTGCTCTATCTTCAATTTGCAGTTTAAAACCACCAGTCGTGCCTAAGCCTTGAATTGGTGGCGGTGGGAACACCGCGACAAACGCTTCATCTATGATGGCAAACTTTTGATTAAGCTGCGCAGCGATTGAGGACGCATACAACTCAGGCGATGTGCGATTTTCAAATTTGTCTAGGGCAACAAATACAATCCCGCTATTTGGACTGTTGGTGAAGCCATTTACTGAAAGCCCAGGGAAAGACACGGAATGTAAAACACCTGATGTCTGTAGTGCAATTTGTTCCATCTCACGTACTACGGCTTCTGTTCTATCCAAACTCGCAGCGTCTGGCAGTTGCGCAATCGCAACAAGATACTGTTTGTCCTGCTGTGGAATAAAGCCACCAGGAATTGTGCTAAACAACTTAGTGGTAGCAAAAATTAACCCTAAATAGACCACCAACACAATGGTGCTCAGTCTAATAAGCTTCTTTACCAGTCCGACATAGCCGTGAGCTGCCTTATCAAAAAAGCGATTAAACGGTTTGAATAGCCACTGACCAAACAATTTATCTAATACCATTGTGAGTTTGTCTGGTTTAGCACCGTGCGGCTTTAACAGTAGTGCAGCTAGCGCTGGTGATAATGTTAATGAGTTAAATGCCGAGATCAGCGTCGAAATCGTGATCGTAAGGGCAAACTGTTTGTAAAACTGGCCTGACAATCCGGTAATAAATGCAGTTGGAATAAACACCGCACAAAGCACCAACGCAATCGCTATAATAGGGCCTGTCACCTCTGACATCGCTTGTTTAGTGGCCTCGAAGGGCGCAAGACCGTTTTCAATATTACGCTCAACGTTTTCAACCACGACGATGGCGTCATCGACCACGATACCGATTGCTAGAACCAAACCAAACAACGACAAAGTATTGATAGAGACACCGAGCCACTGCATTGCAGCAAAGGTACCAACCAACGATACAGGCACTGCCACCAGCGGAATAATAGAAGCGCGCCATGTTTGCAAGAATAAGATAACGACTAATACCACAAGGACAATGGCTTCTAATAATGTCGAAATTACCGCATCGATTGAGCCGCGAACAAAAATTGTCGGATCGTAAACAATATCGTATTCAACCCCTTCAGGAAAACGAGTCGATAACTCTTTCATGGTTTCACGCACCTGATCCGACAGCTCTATCGCATTAGAACCAGGACGCTGGAAAATCGGCATTGCCACCGCTTCGTTTCCATCTAGCAAAGCTCTTAACGCGTAGTTATCTTGTCCAAGTTCAACTCGACCAATATCTTTGAGTCTAGTGATCGCGCCATCGCTCGATACGCTAACAATAATATTGTCAAATTCACTGGTATCTGCCAAACGACCTTTAACGTTTAACAGAATTTGGAATTGATTTTCATTCGTTGTGGGTTGAGCACCCAAAGAGCCAGCTGCTACTTGGCGGTTTTGTTGTTGGATTGCACGAACCACATCGCTTGCGGTTAAGCTTCTTTCAGCCAATTGCTCGGGGTTTAGCCATATCCGCAACGCGTACTTACCGCCGCCGAATAGCTTTACATCACCAACGCCTGGCAAGCGTGCTATCTGATCTTTGACATAAATATCAGCATAGTTTGAGAGGTAGCTTGTATCATGCGAGCCACGTGGCGATACCAAGTGCACCACCATAGTGAGATCTGGTGACGCCTTCTCAGCCACAACCCCTAAGCGTTGTACTTCTTGCGGTAATCTTGGAATAGCGCTATTTACACGGTTTTGTACTTGAACTTGGGCACGGTCCAAGTCAGTACCAAGTGCAAAAGTCACGGTAAGCGTTAAACGGCCATCACTGGTTGCCTGAGAAAACATATACAGCATGTTTTCAACACCATTGATCTCTTGTTCAAGCGGCGTTGCAACGGTTTCAGCAATGACTTTTGGATTGGCGCCGTGGTAGGTTGCAGATACCACAACGGTCGGCGGTACCACCTCTGGATACTCACTCACGGGAAGCTGGAAAAGTGATATGGCCCCTGCAATTAATATCACGAGTGACATCATCGCCGCAAAAATAGGGCGCTTAATGAAAAAATGGGAAAATTTCATTATTAGTTTAATCCTTGTGAAGAATCGCTTGGCGTCATCGCAACCACTTCTGTGGCAATGTTATCTGGCAAAGTAAGTGTCACGGAATTTGGGCTTATCGGCATCCCAGGGCCTACACGCGCTGGACCATTCACAGCGATACGCTCTCCTGCGGCTAAACCTGACTCAACAGCACGAAATTCGCCATAGCGATTACCGAGAGTGATTAGACGATATTCAAGTGTATTCGCGTCGTTGACGACAAGAACAAAACGATTTTTAAGATCTGTACCCACTGCGCGGTCTGGAATTAATACTCGATCGTTTTGCTCGCCGGATGAAAGACTCACTCGTGCAAACGAGCCTGGTCGTAGCTGTCCACCGTGATTATCAAAAGAAGCGCGTACTTTTAGGGTTCCGGAGTGAGCATCAATAGCATTGTCGATAAAATCTAGCTCACCCATGACTGGCTGTGACTCACGGCCCAGTAGCTGTAATTTTACAGGAAGCGACTCACCTTCAGTCACTGATGCGAACTGACTATTCCAAGTGCGCTCGTCGATATCAAAATACGCATACATCTTATCGGTTGCGACTATCGTAGTAAGCAAAGTGTCGTTTGCTCTAATAGTGTTACCTTGAGTGACCTCAGCAAAAGAAATTTTGCCGCTGATTGGTGCTGTGATCTTGCTAAACTCTAAGTTTAACTGAGCTGCTTTAAATGAAGCGCGAAGCGCATCTAGTTCGGCTTCACGCTGTGCGGTAAGCGAAACACGGGCATCGACCTCTTCGGTTGAAATCGCTTTTTGCTTGCTTAATCGAAGCGCACGCGCAGACTCACTTTTTGCTTGCGAAAGCGCGGCTTCGGCACGTTTCACTTGTGCGGCAAGGCTGGCAACCTCAGCTAGGAAAGTTCTGTCGTCCAGCTCAAATAGAACATCGCCTTGGTGCACCGTATCTCCTTCTTTGAAGTTTACCGAGCTGATCACTCCCGTAACCCGAGCGCGAAGTGCGACTTCGTTTGGAGAAGAAAGGCGTGTTGTATAGGTATGCCAATCAGCAATACTAATTTGTGGTGTTGCAGCTACATCAATTGGTTGAATAGGCGGATTCTGACTGCTTGCCTGCTCAGCTTCGCCACATGCACTTAGCAGTAGCAAAGCAGAAATAATCGTTGCGAGTTGTGTTGGTTTTAACATAGTTCCTCCTTTGTGTATGGAGGTAACTATACGTTTCATTTGTTGCATTAAAAATAAGTAAAGTGGAATATAATTGGTGCAAAATCGGAACCAATAAGCTTGAATAAAAAATCAAATAATTTTTTTATGTGATTTGCATGAGATCTAAGATAAATCCTCTCGATTGATTTAAAATAATAAAAAGTCTAATGGAATTGAATTATGTCTAACGTCAACCATTTACAATCCCTTTTGAGTGTGTTGCTGAATAAAAGTGATGATGCAGTTGCTATTGTCAGCAACAAATCGGTACTTGAGTTTTGTAATAAAGCAATGGCAAAGCTAATCGGACAACCCTCATCTCACTTAACTGGACGCACACTGAGTAATATCTTTGACCCACAAACAGACGATACGTTTGATGACAGGCTCGATGGGGATGAACTCACGGAGTGGTTTTTAGGCTTAAGCAACGGCTATGAATTAGACTATCCAAAAATTGAAATTGATACCTTAAACGGTGAGTTTTTTAAATTACGATGTTTTTCATTGCAAGATGATGCCTTTGTTATCTACGGAGACAATATCACCACAACAAAAGCGATGTATAGCGAACTCGAACATTTACGTAAAGAACTTGATTTTATTACCAAAACTGATCCATTAACCGGCGTCGCCAGTCGTAGGCAGCTAAGCGATAAAATTGATAGTCAAATTAAATTATACGAGCGTTACAGAACACCATTTAGCGTAATACTCACAGATCTTGATAACTTCCGTGCAATTAACGAGCGATTCGGTCATGAAGCGGGAGATATGGTATTAGTTCACGTGAGCTCATTACTCTCTGAAATGTTAAGAGACACGGATTTAATAGCCCGATTAGGTGGAGAGGAATTCGCGCTGGTACTGCCCAATACAGGGCTAGAGGGCGCTACTCTTGTTGCCGAGCGAGCTCGTAACCTAATTGAGCAGACGTCATTTCAGATTGCTGTAGGAGGAGAGGTCGATATCACCAGTTCTTTTGGAGTCGCTGAGTTTGGCGCAGGCGAGACAGGCGTTGAGAGCATTATTCGTCGTGCAGACACGATGTTACTAGAAGCCAAAAGCAGTGGTAGAAATCGAGTTGTTCCGAATCCGCACTAATTAGAACCAATCGTTAAAATGTAATAATGCTTAACTAAGCTAGTTCCTTCAAGTAGTAGATAAGTGCGCCCAATATGGCGCATTTTGCAGTTAAGGAACAATAATAATGGCAAGTTTTACCCGTCGAGATTTTATTAAAAGTGCATTAATGGGCGTTAGCGTAGCAACAATTAGCGTCTCGTTAGTAGGTTGCGGCAGTAGTAATAGCAAAGCGGTTGCAAGCAACGATTTTGCTGTTGCATTTAACCATGGTGTCGCAAGTGGCGACCCTTTAGCTGATAGCGTTATATTGTGGACGCGAGTCACTCCTGAAGGTACACCCAATAGTGTGGATGTCACTCTACAAGTATCAGAATCTGAAGATTTTGGTGTCTTACTACAAAGCCACCAGCTCGCCGCATTAGCAAAAAACGATTACACCGTTAAAGTAGATCTTAACGGCCTGACTGCAAATAGCCGCTACTTTTATCGCTTCGTCACTAAGGAAACGCATTCCCCCATAGGTAAATACAAAACCTTACCCGTTAACGATGTAACTCAGGTAAAACTTGCCGTCATGTCTTGTGCAAATTATCCTGCAGGTTACTTTCATGTTTACGCAGAGGCTGCAAAACGAAGCGATTTAGACGCGGTATTGCATTTAGGTGATTACATATACGAATATGGTATGGGTGGGTATGCCACTGAAAATGCCGACGCTATGGGACGAGCGCTGGATGCAGATAATACGAACGAGATTATCTCATTGAATGATTATCGTCGTCGCTATGCAAAATATCGTACCGATCTTGGGCTGCAAGCACTCCACGCCAGTACGCCATTTATTGCGGTATGGGACGATCATGAAGTATGCAATGACTCATACATAGATGGCGCTGAAAACCATAACGAAGGAGAAGGGGAGTACGCTGCCCGAAAGCTTGCCGCACTGCAAGCCTACTATGAATGGATGCCAGTGCGTCCAATGGTTAAGGATCAACTCGAGAGCCTCTATCGTAAATTTGAATTTGGCGACTTGTTGTCACTTTATATGCTAGATACTCGGCACGAGAGCCGCGCTAAAGCACTCGACTATCAAGATTATATTGACCCTACAACAGAACAAGTGGATTTTGCCGAATTTCAGGCGGATCTCACCGCGTCTTCGCAACAACTATTGGGCGTAAACCAATTGACTTGGCTCACCGATAATTTGAAAACTTCAACAGCGAAATGGCAAGTCTTAGGGCAACAAGTATTGATGACCAAAATGATGATCCCAGCCGAGCTGCTCATGTCTCTTGCCAACCCTTCTGCACAAATGTCGACGCAATTAACAGAGCTTACTCAAATTAAGAGCAGACTGCTTGCTGGTGATTCAACGTTGTCAGAACAAGAAAAGGCGCGAGTCACGTTTACCGCACCATATAATTTGGATGCATGGGACGGCTATCCGGTTGAACGTGAAGTGATTTTACAAACAGCAAAAGCGACCAACAAAAACTTAGTAGTCGTTGCTGGAGATACGCACAACGCGTGGTCTGGTAAGCTCTGCGATGCAAGCGGAGCCGTTTGTGGTCAAGAATACGCGACGGCTTCTGTCAGCTCTCCAGGGCTTGAGCATTACTTGCAATTGGGCGATGAGCAGGCGCTACAATTTGCTGAGGTGTTGCAATTACTAGTCGATGACCTTGAGTATGCCAATATTCATCAGCGTGGTTATTTAACGCTTAATTTCACACAAGAGAAGGTGGAAAGTGAGTGGCATTTTGTCAATACAGTCAAGCAAGAGCAGTTTGAAAGCCACAATAAACAGCGCGAGCTTTTACTTTAGATACTACAAGCAATTCGCGAGACTCTTATTTACTGCTGAGTAAAAGGCGCGTAAAGGGGCTTTACAGCCCCTTGCATTTAGCTATTTTATCTTGCGAAAGAAGTGCTGTAACCTTGAACGGCTTCTTTTTATCCCCTTTAACTTTAACCTTTGCAATATCTAAATATTGAAAGTCTCCAGGGGCATTAAGACGCCATAAATTCTTTGACTGTTCAGAAAAGCAAAACTCTCCCGTGTCTCCATGTATCAACAGCAACGGATAACTGAGTTGAGCCGCATATTCTGCAAGTGTCTCTCGATATAACTGATAACCATCGCATTTAGCTTTTGAGTTTTTATCACAACGTCCTGAGTGCTTCTCTTTTTGATACAGGTCAGCTTGTAGAAATATCACCGCGGCTTTATGGCTTGGTGTTAGCAAGCTATCCAACCACTTCATATTCTCTACATCACGACGATGAGACTCTTCATGCACTGCTTTTTTGTCAGATAATAAGATTTGTCTGCGACCATTGTTGGTGCCAGGTACATGCAAAGTTAAAAACTGCACATCATCCACTATCCAAGATTGATTTTCAGGTACTGTTTGCTGGCGTTTAAACTTTGGAAGGTCAGGTATTTGCACCGCAAAGTGTTTACGGATGAAATCCAATCTTTCTAACTCATCAAACCTAGGGTTCAGAGTTTCGCGGTCACAGTCAGTCCAATCATTATCTCCAGGCGTGAATACAAAAGGTTGGCTACTCACACTTGAGATCAGGGCATAATTATCTTTAAGCAGCTGGTCTGTACAGGGCTCAGCACCGGATTTCATATCACCTACGTGCACCATAAAATCATGCTGTGTATCGTTTACCTTTTCACGCAGTGCACCATTTGGCATCAGCATGCTTCTGTCTATCTCCGTATAAGGCATATCACCAAAGACTAAAAAGGACGTCGCCGAGGCCTGATATACACTGAGCATAGGCATCAACGCCATGGCGAATAATTTAACGAGCTGCACAATAATTCTCCTTTATGTTAGCCCCTATCATACATCAACTCTGTGACAGAAGAAGTCGCGCTCTCAATAAAAAAACGCCGCTAATTGCGGCGCTTTGCTACTTAAGATGTTTTTCGAAAAAAGCTAAAAACTCAGTGAGCGTCTTCATTCTGTGTGCTTGATAACTCAGATGATGATTCCCATCCTCGAGCTCTATATATTTGAACTTCTTGTCATGATCTTCAAGTTCATCTGCCATGTCACGACTATGATTCACAGGCACGACTTTATCGTCATCACCATGAATAAGTAACACGGGGCGGTTAATCTGCTTAGCGTAGTTAACAGGAGATTGTGCCTCAAGTTTATCAGCATCTTGTCCAAATTGATCACGAACAAGCGCTTTGTTTGTGAAAAAGCGCGCACGACTGACTATCGATTCTAAGTCTGTAACACCGGCAAAACTTGCTGCACATTGAAACGTCTCAGGATGTTTTACCACAGCCATTAGTGCCGCATAGCCGCCGTAACTTGCACCACCTATACAAATTTTATTTTTGAGTGCATACTTCTCTGCAATCAACCAGTTTGCCGCATCTTGTAAGTCATCTTGCATCTTTCCTCCCCAACCTTGATTTGCTTCATTAAAGAAGTCAAAGCCATAACCAAAAGAGCCTCTAAAGTTAGGTTGGAAAACCACAAAGCCTCGGCTTGCCAATAGTTCAGACCAGTAATCAAAGCCAGCGTAGTCGCGAGAGTATGGTCCACCGTGTGGAAAGATGATTGTCGGTGCAGCCGCATCGAATGCTTTAGGTAGGGTTAAGTAACCCTCAATTTCAAGGCCGTCACGCGCTTTAAACGATACCCTTTGTTTGCCCAGATAATTGTCACCAGTAATATCAGGATATAAACGTCCTAACCCCGCTAAAGAGCTGGTTTCTCTGTCACCAATCAAGTATGTACCAGAGTCTTGGTCAGAATCGCCGTACGCAATGTATTTTTTATTATCCGCGCTCATACTTATTACAACGGTGTCGTAGCTTGGCAATGCCGCCTTGAGTGAGCGTTGTAGGAGTTTGCGGTCTTCGTCCCAATAGACTCTCGAGTTATCAAGGTTGGAATGGCTGAAGCCTATGGCTCTACCGTCGTGTGAATAAATGATACTGCCATCAAAATCATAGGCTGGATCGGAGAAAATAAGCTGAGGTAAAAGCGGTCGCTTAGTAATGTCTGCTTTAAACAGCGCATTTTTACCATTATGAAGTGCGGTGAGGTAAATGATATTTGGGTCTTTATCAAATCCAAGAATACGGATAGCTTCCGGACCACGAGCCTGAAAGGTATAGAAATCGGTTAAATCCTTCGTCTCATTATCATAGAGCATATAGTAGGCAGTGATCCCTTCAAAACCATAACCCATTCTTACATTGCCTTGTTGATCGGCTATCCAGCTAGATATTTTTCTTCTTGCTCGAACAACTTTCTCGCGTCTATCTTTAGCTATGTCTAAGATATAAACGCTTGGCTTATTTGCCATATCGAAGTCAGTTTGTACCAATATCTTGTTTGGTTGTTCTGGCAGTATGCTAATGACATCGTCTTGAAATTGGGCAGGAATTTCATTGCGATAAGCACGGTTGATTTGAACCAATTCATCCGTAGGGTTTTTTAAATCAAATTTAAATAAACGAGATGTTGTGTACTTTACGCCTCGCTGCACTTTGGTGTAATTAGCACCAAATAAGAGCATGTCATCGCTGGCCCAATCGTACCAACCAAGTGCTATCGTTTTATTATCTGTTTGCAATATATAGTTTTTTTTATGCGTTTTTAGGTCATGAACAGTAAGAACGAGATTTCCTTCATAATTTTGTAAATACGCAACTGCCTTACCACTGGGTGAGAGTGAAACTTTACTCATATTAGGGAGTTGCGCGTAACTTTCAATAGGTAACTGAGCGTTAGCAGAGCTAGTGCATAAAAATGCAATAGCAAATAGAATTATATTTTTCATTTTTAGATAAGAAGTAGAGTGTTTTATGTGTCTTTAATTTGGCGACATTATTCCCTATTTTGAGGCTAAACTCCAATCTATCTGCTTTGGCATGCACTACCATTAGCAATAATTTCAAAAAAGTGAGAGCAAAAATTAGCAACATTGCTCTCACCTTAAAACCATTAAAACTAGAGCTGCGTACGCAGGTTGGAAGCTAACTTTTAGTCCATCTTGCGTTTATTGGGTTAGAGGCGTGGGTTTGATAATCAATATAACCTTGTTCACTACCACCAAATAACGTTTCAGGCTGATGTTCATTTAAGTCCAAGTCATTTGCTATTCTGTAAGGTAAATCAGGGTTTGAGATAAATGGACGGCCAAACCCAATCATATCAGCCCAACCTTCATCAAGAGCTTGTTGGGCCCGCGCTTTCGTATATTTTCCAGCATAGATTAACACGCCATCAAATGCCTCTCTAATTTCATGCTTAAAATTCAGAGGCATATCTGGCGCATCTTCCCAATCCGCTTCCGCGATGTGTACATAGCACACGTTGAGCGCATTTAGCTGTTTAATTGCTCCGAGGTATGTCTGCTCAGGGTTTTCATCAACTGTACCATTTAAGGTAGTAAGCGGCGCAAGTCTAACACCCACTTTGTCACTGCCTACCTCGTCACTCACAGCCGTTACGACCTCACGCAAAAAGCGAATGCGGTTATCAATAGAGCCACCATAGCCATCTGTTCTTTGATTTGAGCAAGAATCTAAAAATTGGTTGATCAAATAACCGTTCGCTGCATGTAGTTCAATTCCGTCGAACCCTGCCTGCATCGCGTTGCGTGCTGCATGTCGATATTCGTTAATTACATTATTGATGTCTGCTTGGGTCATTGCTCTTGGTGTTTGTGCTTGAATAAAATTAGGTGAATCATTTTCATCGATGAAAACTTTCACATCTTGAGCTTGGACTGCTGAAGCTGAAATCGGCTGAAGCCCACCGGTATTACTTTGGTGCGATACTCGCCCAACATGCCAAAGCTGCGCAAACATAACACCGCCTGCACCATGCACTCGTTTTGTTACTTGTTTCCAGCCAGCAATTTGGGCGTCTGAATAGATCCCCGGTGTCCAAGCATACCCCTTACCGAGTTGCGATATTTGTGTCCCTTCACTAATAATTAAACCAGCCGTCGCACGCTGTGCGTAATAGGTTGCCATCAAATTGTTAGGGGTATCCCCAGGTTGACTTGCCCGTGAGCGGGTCATTGGCGGCATCACTATGCGATTGCTCAGTGTTTTACCTGCTAAATTAATTGACTCAAATAAATCAGCCATTTGGCCTCCTCAACGTTTTTTCACTATGAGAAGTTTAACGATTTAAAATATTTTCATTAACCGCAATAAATACAAAATATATTTGTTAAAAATGAAAAAACTATAGCGTGAGCCTAGGCGCAATGTAGTCTAAAAATGCCGAAATCCGAGAAGATACACCACTATTTTGATAATACACGGCTTGTACCGCTTCTCTGCGATTTGGCGAAATAATTTGCTCGGTAAAAACTTCAACAAGTCTTCCGGCTTTTATATCTTGCCTCACCATAAAGTTAGATAACAGTGCAATGCCATGGCCTGCAATACACAATTGCCTCACGGTCTCACCACTAGATGCGCTAATGGAAAACTTGAGCTGTTGCGGACTTTGTAAAGGCCAGACGTTGAGGTGTGGGGCATCGGTAAAACCTATCAAGTTATGATATGGAAGATCAATCCGTGGTTCATGACCTGCAAATTTATTTAAGTAATCAGGGCTTGCTACAAGATGAAGTTTACTGCGACCTAACAAACGAGCATGAAGGTTAGAATCAGCCAAGTCACCAATTCGTATTGCGATATCGGTTTTATGCTCTAGCAAATCGATGATACTGTCATGACTCGTTATTTCCAAAGTAATATCGGGAAAGGCCTCATTAAAACCTTTTAATATAGGCGCAAGCTGGTGAAAAACGAAAGGACTTGCAGCATCCACTCTTAATTTACCAGCTGGCGAAAATCGTAACAGCTTTAACGCCTCTTCACCTTGCTCAATGGTATTGAGTGCCTGCCGCGCATAGCGTAAAAATAGCTCGCCTTCTTCGGTTAACTCTATCCGTCGAGTCGTTCGATTGAATAGGGTTACACACAGGGACTTTTCCAGTCGAGTTACTGCTCTTGAAACCTTTGCAACTTGTTCGTCCATCAGATTTGCTGCAGCGGAAAAACTCCCAGTATCGACAACACAGATAAAAGCTTCTAGATCTTCGGTTTTTGAGCTAACGGCCACGTGTGTTCCTTTTCATTTTCTACAAAAGTATTTTGTCATTTTTGCTATTTTTTGCAAATAAAAAAGCTTTCACACTACACCAACTTATTGCTTATCACGTTAAAAAGGTTATTTATGCCGCTTGCATTACTGGCGCTGACATTAAGCGCTTTTGCCATTGGTACCACCGAATTTGTCATTGTTGGTTTAGTACCTACCATCGCTTCCGATTTATCCGTTTCGCTGCCAAGTGCAGGTTTACTGGTGAGTTTATATGCCATTGGCGTTGCTGTTGGTGCGCCCGTTTTAACCGCACTGACAGGGCGATGGAATAGGAAATCTGTATTACTTAGTTTGATGGCACTCTTTGTTTTTGGCAATCTGCTTGCGTGGCAAGCGCCAAGTTATGAAAGCCTCATTTTAGCGAGGATCATGACAGGGCTCGCTCATGGTGTGTTCTTCTCGATTGGCTCTACGATTGCAACTAGCTTGGTCTCAAAAGACAAAGAGGCAAGTGCCATCGCCATTATGTTCACGGGCCTGACCGTGGCGCTCGTAACGGGTGTCCCCTTGGGTGCTTGGATTGGCCAACAGTTTGGTTGGCGAGCCACCTTTCTAGTAGTTTCTGCTTTAGGTGTTATCGCTCTCTTGGGAAGTGCATTATTAATTCCAAAGAACCTAAAGCAAAGCGCATCTGCCAGTCTATCTGAGCAGGCAAGGGTTTTATTACAACCTAGATTACTGCTCGTCTATCTTATGACCATACTTGGCTACGGTGGGACCTTTACGGCATTCACTTATCTTGCGCCAATTTTACAACAGGAAGCTGGTTTTAACGCCGCGACAGTCAGTATTATTATGCTGGTTTATGGTGTATCTGTTGCTATCGGCAATATCTATGGCGGAAAGTTAGCCGATAAAAAAGGGCCGATAAGCGCTTTGACCATCATCTTCGCGTTACTCTCGCTCATTTTGGCTGTGTTGACATTTACCATGCAGTCGAAAATAGGCGTGGTGATCACGGTATTAATGTGGGGAGCATTTGCTTTTGGAAATGTACCGGGTCTTCAGGTCTATGTTGTACAGCTAGCCGAAAGGTTTAGTCCAAATGCGGTGGATGTCGCATCAGGGTTGAATATCGCTGCCTTCAACGTTGGAATTACGCTCGGCTCTGTGTTAGGTGGCCAAATTGTTGAAAATATGTCGCTGCAGGACACTGCTTGGGTAGGGGCGCTTATCAGCGCTGCAGCCTTATTAGCAACCCGTTTTAGTGGCTATCTAGATAACAGATCTTTATTGAAGGCTCAAGTTGTAGAGTAGGTGACGGCTCATCCGGAGGAATTTTGCTAAAAGATCGCCACGTGAAGTGGCTCCTACGAAAAAAGCAATCTGGTTTAGCAAATATTCAAGCCACACTAAAATAGGAGCAGGTTAATCCTGCGAGCTTTTGTTAAAGATCGCCACCTGAAGTGGCTCCTACGAAAGGCAATCTTATTTAGCAAATATTCAAGCCTCACCAGAGTAGGAGCAGGTTAATCCTGCGAGCTTTTGTTTAAAAATCGCCACGTGAAGTGGCTCCTACAAAAAGGCGAGCTGGTTTAGCAAATATTTGAACTCCACCAAAGTAGGAGCAGGTTAATCCTGCGAGCTTTTGTTAAAAAATCGCCACGTGAAGTGGCTCCTACTTGGCTTTAAAGTACAAGCGCTGCACTATTGTTTGGGGATCGCATTTCCTTTAAACGACACTTTGATATTCGTCACTTTACTTAAGTCATAAAGCTGTGGATTTTTCAGCTTAATTGACCAAGTGGTAAACGGAGTTGGTTTAAAGTAATTAATCGCATAATCGTTTGCAATTGCACCGCTGGTGATTGGATCTATCTGCGTCGTTTCGCTATCTAACAGCTCGTAACTTACCAATCGGTATAACGACTCTGCACTAAATTGATAGAGTTGCCCTTTAAACCTATCTTGATATGAACCACTTGACCTTACCTCAATATCGTAGCGCTGGTTCTCATTCAATCCCGAACCTTCTAGTACAACATTGACCTCGTCTAATCTAACTCGATCAAACTGGGAAAAATCAATATCTTCCAACGAGAGCGTGAAACTCATCTCACCATCCTGCGCAAAATCCTGCAATTGTTGCGGCGCATCTAACTCACCTATGGTAAGCATAAAATCTTGAGGTCGAGGGTTAAAACGTAATAGTGACGCGGTCTCTTGCTCACGTAGCAAGGCTAAGTCGCGGCGATATTCTTGATAACTTTGATTAAGGCTTGGTGTCACTATGGTGTCATCAAGTGACCAGTAGCTAAATGCCGCCTGATAGTTTGTTAATGCAACAAATATCGGACGTTTTAGATTATTCAGAGTCCGGAATAGCTGTTCCTCCATTTCCTGAATTTCATCTAGACTGTTTTGATTGTTTTGTAAAAATGCATCTATACGGTTGATCTGCTTGAGTTTTGCATCAGCGGTGATCCGCAAATCTATCTGTCTAGACTGCTCCTGGGCAATATCAATTTCCACAGCCACAATTGCCTTACCATGATTAATTAACTTTTCGATAGCAACAAGGTAGTCGCTTGCACCATCAATGTCTTCATCTATGGCCTTTTTCATTTGCGCCTTAGCGGTTATTAAAAATTCGTCCCAAATTCGATTTGCCTCTTCTTTGGTTGGAATGAGTGAGTTAAGGCGATTGAACTCTTGTGCAAGCTCACTGCTAGAAAACGGATCAGCGGTTTTTTGCGATAACACGTTTAACTGGCCGCTAACCTTTTGTACTTTATCCATTAATGATGCTATATCATCAATTTTGGTTTTTAACTCATTGATCTCTTGGATTGTGGCGGGCAAGCTCGCTACTAAGTCTTTCAGGCCACTGGTGTCTCCCCCAGCAGCTCCGGCAAATGCAGTGCCTGCACTAATCACGGTTTCAAGTACTTTAAGTCCGATTTCTGTAATTTTATCTAGTTTGTAGTCTAAAATTCCTTGTTGAAACTCAACCCCTGAATAGAAGACGTTATTTTCTTGTCCGCTGAATGATGCTTTTTGTTCATCAAGTGTCTTTACCAAGCTCGTCAGTTGCTCTACTGAGCGAGAGATAATTCGTTGCTCAGCAGATGCAACATCGAACAGGTTATCCTGCATTAAAGTGAGATCTTGGCGCTTGTTTTCTAAACTTCGGCCTTGTTGCTGAAAATTACTATAGCTATCCTGATATGCTTCCATCGCATCAATGTATGCTTTGATGGTTAGCTCATAAAAGTCGCGGGACAAGCTAGGAACATAGTTTTTGTTAAGTGTTGCGTACGACAAAAACTGCTTAAAGTTAGCAAGCTGCAAGTAAAAGTTCTTAGCTTGAACTGATGACTCTCTAACATCATGAGCTGCATTTAGTATAGACTCAGGCCAGCTCAACATCTCAATGCTCAACGCTGGGTTTTGATCATAAATGGCCGCCGCCATATCGAACGACTTTTCAAATGCATCTAAAAAGTACTCTTTGTGCACAGAGATAAGTGAAGTTAACGCTGGCGAAATAGGCGTTGCGAACTTATTGCCTTGTATTACCTGATATAGCGTACCAAACGAGTCTGGAGCAATACTAAAGCGTTCAATTTCACCATCGCTTGGCGAATGAGCTGTGATGATATTAATATTAGCCTCAACTTTATCAGCCATAAATACCAATGTTGATGCTTGAGCATTTTGGGTGTCTAAATTGATACTCACCGTACCATTACCAGTTATTTTACGTGCGACGATAAAAATTCGTTTGTTTGGCGCATCGAAAATCATGTTTCGGTCAATTTCTACAGTGTCAGCAGCAATGACGATAGTATTATGATCTCTTGCACTGGTAAGCACGTCATTCAAATTGACATGTAAGGCCGAGACCAAATAATTTTGTGTGTCTATCTGTTGTTGATTTGAAGTCGTAACGCTCGGTAGGTTTTGACTTAGCTCAAGATTATATAGCTCGTTCCAAGTCGCAGCTTGGCTCGAAAAAGCGCAGCCAATCAATAGGCTGAGTAAAGTTGGTTTCATAGTAACTCCTTATGTACCTGAGCATATTTAGCTCAGGTACTGTGATATATTCCTTATAGAAATAAGGAAGGAATGCATGTTGTACTTGATTACTGCTCAGAGATAGGTAGATAAGCGTTTTGCAAAAATGCTCTGGCTTTGTCTGAAATGTCTTTCCACGAGTTTGTTGCGCTGCTAGCAAGAGGAGAAGAAACAATACCAGCTACCACAACATTAGCATTTCGAAGTGCATTTTCACTGTCTAGTTGCTCTAAGACTTCTTTAAGTGACCGCATATCTCCTAGTAGAGACTGCCAATGCACTTGCACTAAGCGCACATTATCGATTGCTTTGAGGATCTTATCATTCATGCCATCTACTTGACCTTTAGCAATCTCGTAAGATGCGGCCAGGCTCACTGAATGTGCTAGATCTTTGTTTGAGCTATCAATTTGTGCTTGAACCTTATCTATTTCATCTTTGAGCTCTTCGACTTGGCTGCCAAGCACAGAACCGCCGATTAACAATACTAAAGGTCCTCCAGCAGAGAGGCCTGCAACTATCTTTAACTTAGTATCTTTTTCGTTGTTAAGACTGTTTAGGCGACTTTGCAAGGTACTAATTTTTTCACGAATATTCGCAGGCTGATCTTTATTCAAGATATCAGCAAATGTACTCTCAAGCGTTTCCAATTCCCCTGTATGCGTAGTCAATCCCCCCTGAAAACTAATAAGTTCGTTCACAACTTCTTCTGTTTTATTCAGGTTTGAATCAATAAAACTCATAAAAGTATTGAGAAATGAAATTGCGGCTTGACGACTCTGCTCAGCAGCTTGCATATCACCCGAAAGTGAAGCGTTATGTAAGTCGGTTAATTGGCTGATAAACGGGTTAATTAATAGAGCATGAGTGTCTGAGTAGTTAGCAAGTTTTGTCGCTAAATCAATAACGCTAGGGTAGATATTATGGTTCCAGTTTTGACCAGATGCGTTGATTTCTCCAAACGTTTCCATTAACGCTTTGTAGTGGTTATTCAAAGGTGTATTGTCTGGGTAGCGCGTTGAGCTTCTAAATGCAGACTCGTTGTTTGGTAACCCAACAGCTGCTTGAGCGAACACTTGAATTGTGTGCCATTGCTCCTGTGTTAATAGAAAATCATCTGAGCCAACATCTACAAACAAAGGTGCACCTTCAATATCGCCTTGAAGTGTATCGTACATAATTGGTGAGATTTCTGGGACGTCGGTATTCGCAGTTGCGAGCTGACTAAGTCCAAATAATTGGAGTGACGTTACGATAGCAATTGCGCTTTTCTTTAATTTAATTGATTTCATCTTTCATATTCCTTAATCAATCGGTGTTCTAACTGTTAAGTCGCACTAGACCTCTTCTGGCCTTTAAAGGTGCAACTGAAGGTAAAAGTGCATGTAGTTAAATTGTTAACCAAATGTACTTTTAATATTATTGATATAGGGACAATGAGAATGAAAGAACTTCTACACTTTCTAACAAATTTAGGGATTTAGTTGCATATTCAATAACACCAAGCCACAAAATATACAATCTACAAAATAGATTTTTAAGTAAACAAAAGTTAACAAAAATGAGTTGTAACATGGCCATCCATAGCTATAGATGTAGAGATTTTTGTTACAGATGGATAGTAAATAGTTTATTTTCACAGTCATTTCAGCTCAAAATTCAACCTCAATTAAACTGTTTCATAAAATCGAACTCAATGTTTCTCCTGCTGTATATGAGATGTATGTTCTTTGTTGGAAATTAAATTCAATCTGTTGCGACATTTTTGATTTATAAGACAACAATCAAAGTAACTGCCCGTCAACATGGTCACCTTGAGTTGCAGAAATGACTAGAATATCAAGCAAGGCTAAACCTAAAACCATCAAGCAAATTAACAATCACTACCTTTAGCTAGGTTGGGGAAGTGACGATAAATTTGGTATAGACCAAATAGCTTGTTTCATTTATAACTATTAAAAAAACATGTTTAATTTATGTAATATTAATGTAATTTTATTTGAGTGCTGCGGTCTTTATACAAAGTGACACGAAAAGAGAAGTCAAAATGAACAAACTAAGAAGAATGATGATATTTAAAGGGGTGGTAGAGTCAGGGTCATTGACCAAAGCTGCGGAGAAATTATCTTTGTCTAAATCAGTGATCAGCCAACACCTCAAAAAATTAGAAGAAGAGATAGGAACACCTCTATTATACAGAAATACAAGAAGCCAATCATTGACCAACGTCGGTAAAGACTTCTATGTGTACTGCCTTGAGATCAGCCATTTATCCGAGTTGGCTTGGGAAAAAGTAAGAGCTAAGCAATCAGTACTCGCAGGCCAGTTAACGGTGACAACGTCTTATGCTTTGATGCAAACCATCGTTGCGCCTGCACTATGTAAGTTGATTAAAGCACATCCTAAAATCCGCCTAAATTTAATTAATGAAGATCGCCCTCTCAATCTAGTAGAACGGGGGATAGATCTTGCTGTTAGAGTGGGGAAAAGTACAGATGTAGAGCAATCACAACAATATATTGGTTCATTTAGAGATGTGCTGTATAAAGCAAAGGGCAGTGAATTTAACGCTATAACCGCACCTTACATAGCAAACTCTTGGGAAGGCAAAGTCATAAATTATGAATTTATACATACAACACAAAATATCGTTAAACCGCTTTCATTCAAAGCACATCACAAAACCAACTCAGTTAGCGATACAATAGGCCTTATTGAAAGCGGTTTGGGTATTGGGTTAATACCAGAGATCATCGCATTCAATAATCATAATCTGGAACGAGTAGATCCCGAATTCGAGCTTGAAAAAGTGGAAGTATTTTGCATTCATAAGGGTAGTACAGATGTGCCCGCGACGATAAGAATTGCGCAAAGTGCTATTAAAAGCTATATGGATGCTCATCAATTTGTACTAAAAAATGCTGCGATGCACTAGTGCTCAAGCGAACATAACCATCGCGGTTGTAAGCAAAACTAAAAATGATCCCCTTTATGAACAAGCGTAAATAAGTATGTTTAGACTTTGCTAAGTTATGACTCCGATTTTTATTGCTGTAGCAGACGTTGCCTAATTCCATGCTAATTACATTGAACGCGTATTGCCCTACGAGGAGAAGATCACGGATCACAATACTATGGTCATTTCCGCAGATACAGAAGAGTACAGCTAAAACTTTGGAAAAGGGCCTTTCAACATTCAACATTCAACACTGACCAAACTCCCCTATGAAATGGGGCAAAAGGAACGGAATTGCTTTATAATACGATGTCTCTTGGCCAGACGCCTTCCGAGGATAACTCCTGCATTAAATTTTCATTACTGCAACCGAGCAAATACTCATAGCTGTACCGTTAACCATTAGCCTGAGTGACTTTGTGATACATAAAACAGAATTACGTATAGGTTTCAACACCTACCCAACACTCCAAAATCAATACTAAAGTACCAAATAAACGGACTATTTAGAGACGTAAAACATCATAAAATCTGGTTTTTCGGTTATTCATTGACCGTTAACTTAAAAAATACGACAATGGTAGTATATCAAGCAGTGTTACTGTAAACAAAAAATTTACATTAACTCTATCTTATTGGAGTGGCTATGAAATTTAACTTTGCAACCTTAGCGTTAATGTCAGTTGTTGGCACAGCAACTGCTGCCGACAATCTAGTCGTTAACGGCTCATTTGAAACATCAGGCAATATTTCTGGTGATTGGGCGTTATTTGACAATCTCCAAGGTTGGAGCAGAGAAGGTGCCAAATTCGAAATTCAAAAGCAGAGCCTTGGTATTATCGTACCTCAAGATGGCAATCAATACCTAGAGCTTGACTCGACTGCAAATTATACAGTCTACCAGAATATCCCAACGACGGCTGGTAAAAAGTATAAAGTAAGTTTTTATTACTCACCTCGAGTTAGAAATAATAATTCAACTAATCGCGCACGTGCATGGTTTGGCGATAATACACTAGTAACGATGAATGCAACGACCCGAGGCTGGACAAAGTACGAGTATACGGTTGAAGCGACTGATAGTTCGACACAATTACGTTTTCAGGGGTTAGGGACTTCTGACTCTCTGGGCGCGTTGTTAGACAACGTCGTCGTAACTGAAGAGGAGGAAGTTACACCTCCAGAGCCGCCAGTAACCTGTAAAGTTGGTGTGTATGGCATCAATAACTTTGGTGAAGACAACAATAGCTATGTTTATAAGTTC
>NZ_PNDS01000085.1 GCF_005886535.1 Pseudoalteromonas sp. S2755 | reverse complement strand
TATGTTTCTTGGTCGAAAGATCTGATCACCACAAGGGCTTTTAGTTCATTTTCTTATGCGCAGCTCAGGTTAAGTAACATCAGCATGTTGAAGTCGCTTGGGTATCAACGAGTTTACGGCATCAACTTAGTATAAATCTACACACGCAGATTAACGAGCACGGAAGACAATACGTCCCTTTGATAGGTCGTAAGGCGTCATTTCAACAGTAACTTTGTCACCAGTCAAAATACGGATATAGTTTTTGCGCATTTTTCCAGAAATATGTGCAACAACCACGTGACCATTTTCTAGTTCAACACGGAACATTGTGTTTGGTAGCGTATCAAGGACCGTGCCTTGCATTTCAATTACGTCTTCTTTCGCCATGTGTAGCGTATCACCTCTTGGTTAAATTAAACGATGCAGATTTTGCCCAAAAGCGGGGAATAAGTAAAGTTACAAGCTGATTTTTTGTTAATTTGGTCGTTTATTTAGCAAGTTTTACCAAAGTTTTTTGCTTCTATTCCTAACGCATTTCAAAATCTGGAGCCTTGTTGATAGGCAAGGGCGACATTCTAACATAGGAAACTTTGCTAGTAACGCATGTTTTTTGTCCATGCTATGGAATAATTGGGGTGTAAAAAGAGGTGTATTCCTGCATTTGAACAAACGTATGCAGGAAAACTAGGTACTAAGCACAAGGTTGCGAGGCATCCGGATCAATATCCTGCCAAATATCTTTAACTAGTTTTTGTGCTGGAAGAAATTGGGTTTTGTAACGCATTTTCTTGCACTCGTCGATCTGATAACCTAAGTACAAGTAAGGTTTATTCTGTTTCGCTGCCTGTTCTAGCTGAGCCATGATCATGATGGTGCCGATACTTAGTGATTCATACTCAGGATCGAAAAAGGTATAAATAGCAGACAATGAATAGGGCATTGAATCAGTGACGGCTACTGCAATTAACTTATCTTTATGCCATAGCTCGATAAAGACAATGTTCATCCAACGGCAAAATAAGAAGCTTTCGTACTGGAGACGGTTAGGTGGGTACATAGAGCCATCGCTGTGGCGCAGACTGATATATTTTTCGTACAGCGGATAGTATTCAGGACGCTCCTGATGGCTAATAATTAGCTGATAATCTTGCTTTAATTTATTGCGTTTGCGTTTTTGAGATTTACTCGGTTTAAATTCTTGAGTTAATACTCTTACAGATTGACAAGCTGAGCATGCGGGACAGTGTGGACGATAAATCTGGTCTCCACTGCGGCGAAACCCTAATGCTAACAATTGTTCAAATCTATCTGGGCTGTAACAATTTGGGTCTAGAATAACCAGTAACTGTTCCTTCTGCTCAGGTAAATAACTACAACTAAATTGTTGGCTCAGTCCGATTTTAGAAGGAAAGTGTTCATTCATAGATAGCTTTCAACTCCTGAGGCTGCCACATTGATGATGGGATCTCAAATCGATCCGCCAATTTAAGTCTAGTCAAAAACTCGCTCCTTGGTACAACTTTTAACCCCAAACTTGTCAAATAAGGATTTTCGAGTTGGCAATCAATAAAATGTGCCTGATGGGCTTTGAGCCAATTTACTAGTGCCCACATCGCCATTTTGGATGTATTAGGTAAGGTGTGGAACATAGATTCACCACAAAATACACCAGACTGCATGATGCCATAGAGCCCACCAACGAGCTTGCCTTGCTCCCATACCTCCACACTATGTGCTAGTCCCTGAATGTGCGCTTGCTGATACGCAGCCAACATCGCATTTGTGATCCAAGTTCCTTCAGCCGCCATTCGTTGATTTCTACAAGCTTCAATCACTTGTGAAAAGGCGGTATTGATGGTGACGGTCGGATTGAGTTTACGTTGGGCTTTTCGCAGTGTTTTACCACAATGAAAATCTTGAAGTTCCAAAATTCCGCGCTCGCTTGGGCTCCACCACATAATTGGCTCACCTTCATTAAACCAAGGAAAGATCCCATTAGCATAAGCGTTTCTCAGGCGTTCTACTTGTAAACAACCACCAATGGCAAGCAGTCCATCTGGTTCAGACAAGGCATAGTGATTTGGCGGAAAACGAAAGTCATCGTGGGCGAGGTGGAACAGTTGTTGGATCATTGAACAAACTACAAGATTGTTATTTATTTCAATATAGCAAATTAAGGCAAGGAGGGAAGAGGGCCAGCCTAGACCGACCCATTTATCTATTATTTTTGGCTGTCTAAGAAGCGCTCTGCATCTAGTGCTGCCATACAGCCTGTACCTGCAGAGGTAATTGCTTGACGGTAAATGTGGTCAGACACATCACCTGCTGCAAATACACCTTCAACACTAGTCTGTGTTGCATTACCATTTAGGCCCGACTGTACGACCAAATACCCATCCTTCATCTCTAGCTGGCCCTCAAACATATCTGTGTTTGGTTTGTGACCAATTGCGATGAAAACACCAGCAAGATCAAGCTGCTCTGTCGCTTCTGAATCAGTATCTTTGATACGAATACCAGTAACACCCATATCATCACCTAGCACTTCATCAAGTGTGCGGTTTAGGTGTAATACTACGTTACCGTTCGCTGCTTTATCCATTAAGCGATCGGCAAGAATTTTCTCACTACGGAAAGAATCGCGGCGGTGAATAACATGTACTTCTTCTGCGATGTTTGATAGATAAAGCGCTTCTTCAACCGCGGTATTACCACCTCCAACAACCGCAACCTTTTGACCACGATAGAAGAATCCATCACAAGTCGCACAAGCCGACACGCCACGGCCTTGGAACGCTGTTTCAGACTCAAGACCAAGGTATTTAGCAGATGCACCTGTTGCGATGATTAACGCATCACACGTATAAGTGCCTTGATCGCCAGTGAGTATGAAAGGGCGCTTCGTCACGTCAACTTTGTTGATGTGATCGAAAATGATTTCAGTTTCAAAGCGCTCTGCATGCTCTTTCATACGATCCATAAGTGCTGGACCCGTTAAACCATGTGCATCACCAGGCCAGTTTTCTACTTCAGTTGTTGTAGTCAGCTGACCACCTTGCTGCATACCTGTGATTAATACTGGGTTTAAATTTGCTCGTGCTGCGTATACCGCGGCAGTGTAGCCCGCAGGACCCGAACCTAAAATCAACAGTTTGCAGTGTTTTGCATCGCTCATGTAATTTTCCTAACTCAATTCTAAAAAATGCTATTAAGCAAAAGTTTGTTCGATTCTATGTAATTCAATAGGGAAGTAAATAAAAAACCGTAATCCGATTTGGTATAAATTGGCAAGTTGTCAAAAAATTTGTACTGTTTTGTTTTAAATCGACTACACATTGAGCAATCTTGTTCAGTACTAACAAAAAACAGCGGTATTTCATGACCTCAGGTTTTTTTTTTGGTATGTTTTAGAGAATTTTGTTTTGCTATCAATACTTGATAGCCTAATTGAAAAGGTACATATGGCATTTTGGCAGAATACCCCAGGCTTTGGGTTAAGTGCACAAGATTGTGAGGTGTTAACTGATGCTAAGCAATATCATCAGACGCTTTTACAACTAATCTCACAGGCGAAAACGCGTATTTATATCACCGCACTTTATCTTCAAGATGATGAGGCGGGTCGCGAGATATTGCACGCATTGCACGAGGCTGCACAGCAAAATCCAGACTTAACGGTAAAAGTGTTGGTTGATTTTCACCGTGCGCAACGGGGCCTCATTGGTGCTGAAAAGTCAGAAGGCAATGCCAAACTATATTGTGATTTAAAAGAGCAGCTGGGCACTCAAGTCGAGGTGTATGGTGTGCCGGTAAAAGCAAAAGAGCTTTTCGGCGTGTTGCATTTAAAAGGCTTTGTTATTGACGATATCCTGCTTTATAGCGGTGCTAGTTTAAATAATGTCTACTTGCATCATGATGAAAAATACCGCCTAGACCGCTATTTTGTGATTAAACAAGCACAGCTCGCGGATAGCTTTTGCCACTTTACCGATCAAGTGCTGATAGCGTCCGACGCAGTACCTAGACTCGATATCCGCCCATTACCTACTTTACTTGACATTCGTACTGCGCAAAAGCAGCTGATGAAACAGTTGAAAAAGGCCAGTTATGATATTTCAAAGGCGAACAGTCGGGATGGTTTAACAGTTCGTCCCTATTTAGGATTTGGACGTAGAACTAATAAGCTAAACCGCCTTATTAAGGCGCTTTTCGATACCACAGAACAAGAGTTAGTTCTTTACACACCTTACTTCAATTTTCCGGCTCCTCTACTTCGTTCGTTACGTCGATTACTGAAAACTGGTAAGAAGGTGACAATAGTGGTGGGGGATAAAACGGCGAATGATTTCTATATCAGTCCAGAGCAGCCATTTAGCCGAATTGGTGCGCTTCCTTATTTGTACGAAACCATTTTGTATAAATTTATCAAATCGCAACGCCGCTTCATCACTGCCGGATTGTTGGATGTATATCTGTGGCAAGATGGCAACAACTCGTTCCACTTGAAAGGAGTGAGCAAAGATGGCGATACGCATTTAATGAGTGGTCATAACCTCAACCCAAGGGCGTGGGGGTTAGATATTGAAAATGGCATTCTAATCGAAGATCCCAACAAAGCATTGTTGCCTCAAATCGAGTTAGAAAAGCAAGAGATCTTAAAACATTGCCGTCGCATTGAAAGCCACGATGACCTCGAAACGTTGGGGGATTACCCAGCACCTGTGAAAAAACTCCTTGGTCAGGCCAAGCGTGTGAAAGTCGACTTTATCATCAAGCGTTTTATTTAACGTAAGCACTGATAATTTTAAAAAAGGGACGAGCGTCCCTTTTTTACTTTCTTATTTTTGATTATACGCTTCGTTGTGTGAGCTTGCTGCACGACCTGATGGATCGGCATTACGCTGGAACGATTCGTCCCAAGCAAGCGCTTCGGGCGTTGAACACGCCACAGACTTGCCGTGAGGAACACACTTAGCTGCTGCTTCTCCCGGGAAATGCGACTCAAAAATGGTGCGATAATAATAGGCTTCTTTGCTATCCGGTGTATTGATTGGATAGCGGTAGTGGGCGTTTTCAAGATCCGAATCGCTCACTTGCTGACTGACATATTCTTTTAGTGAATCGATCCAGCTATAGCCTACGCCATCAGAAAACTGCTCTTTTTGGCGCCACAATACGTCATCGGGTAAATAGCCATCAAACGCCTCACGGATAATGTGTTTTTCGATACGACCATCTTTACACATTTTGTAGTCCGGGTTAATACGCATGGCAATATCGACAAATTCTTTATCTAAGAAGGGAACGCGTGCTTCAACCCCCCACGCTGCCATCGACTTATTTGCACGTAAGCAATCAAACATATGCAGTTTCGAGACCTTTCGGTTTAGCTCGTTGTGAAACTCCTCAGCATTTGGTGCTTTGTGGAAATACAAATAGCCGCCAAATAGTTCATCGGCCCCTTCACCGGATAGCACCATTTTAATGCCCATTGCTTTAATGTAGCGTGCCATGAGGTACATAGGAGTAGAAGCGCGAATGGTTGTGACATCGTAGGTCTCTAGGTGATAGACCACTTCTTTAAGGGCATCAATCCCTTGTTGTACGGTAAAGTGAATGGGATGGTGAACTGTGCCGATTTTATCCGCTACCTTTTGTGCTGCAGCGAGATCGGGTGAACCTTCCAAGCCAATGGAAAATGAGTGAAGTTTTGGCCACCAAGCATCGGAAGCATCATTATCTTCGATACGCTTTGCAGCAAACTTTTGGGTGATAGCGGAAATCACAGAAGAATCTAGACCACCTGACAGCAACACGCCATACGGCACATCGCACATCAATTGGCGTTTTACTGCGGCTTCTAGCCCATTCTTAACCGTTTCGGGGCTGGCCTCATTGTCTTTTACAGCACTAAACGCTTGCCAGTCGCGTTGGTAATATTCTCTTGGACCACCTTCTTTTGAATACCAATAATGGCCGGGAGGAAACTCTTCAATTTGCGTACAAATGGGCGTGAGCGCCTTCATTTCGCTGGCGACATAGAGGTTACCGCTTTGATCACGGCCAGTGTAAAGTGGAATAATACCGATGTGGTCTCGACCAATTAAAAAAGCATCTTCCGTTTCATCGTACAAACAAAATGCAAAAATTCCATTGAGATCATCTAAAAACTCAGGGCCTTTTTGCTTGTATAGCGCCAAGATCACTTCACAGTCAGACTCTGTTTGAAATTCAAATGGAACGGTCAGTGCTTTTGCAAGCTCTTTATGATTATAAACTTCACCATTGACCGCCAAAATATGTGTTTTTTCAGGGTTAAATAATGGTTGTGCGCCGCTGGAAACGCCGACAATTGCCAAACGTTCATGAACTAGAATGGCTTTTTCACTTGAATATACCCCTGACCAGTCGGGGCCACGGTGTCTTAGTTTTTTTGACATTTCGATGGCTTGCTCGCGAAGTGCAAGGGGATCGGTCTTGATGTCAAGTACGCCGAAAATTGAACACATATTTCCTCATTCCTATTGATGTGTTGATAATATCAACAAATTATTATTGCTCACGGAAGCATAGTTACCATGAGATAGTTTAAGTTCTACCAAAAATAATTTGATAAGTCACACAATGAAATAGAGAAAATGTGAATTTTTTGTGAGATGAAATGGTGCAGTTTTGCACCATTTTGGGGCATCGCTTATTAGTGTGTCGTCCCAGCGACAAGCTTGATATCTTGCTTTTGTGTAATGGCGCTGGTTAATAGGATTTTTATTCCTTTAACTAGGGTGTCAATGTCCATACTGGGTGCACCAGGGTGGTGCGCTGCTTGGGAGGGTAAGTATGGGATATGCACAAAGCCACCACGGCACGCTAAGTCATGCGTACTAAGATAGTGCAGTAATCCATACATCACATGGTTGCACACGTAAGTGCCCGCAGTATTAGAAATACTTGCAGGAACTCCTGCTTGAAGTGCACTACTTAACATACTTTTTATTGGTAAAGAGGCAAAATATGCATCGGGACCGTGTGTAACGACTGGTGTGTCTATCGGCTGGTTTCCTGCGTTGTCGGCTATTCTGGCATCGTTGACGTTAATAGCGACACGTTCGATAGAGATATCACAGCGTCCACCTGCCTGGCCCACACAGATCACGATGCTTGGGTGATACTTATCTATCGCTTGCGTTAAAGACTCAATACTTTTGTCAAATTCACAAGGTAACTCTTTCGTGTGGATCAGGTGGCCTTCAACGGTTTCCCCTTCTAACAACTGCGCTAATTGCCATGAGGGGTTGATGGACTCACCACCAAATGGGGTGAACCCAGTCACGAGGACACAAGGTTTACTGTAACTGGACATTAAAAAACGACTCCGTACATAAGAAAAATATTAATCACCAATAACGTTATAGCGGTTGGTATTTGCACTTTAATGACTTGGTACTTATCTTTTAAATCTAACAGTGCCGCTGGCACAATGTTGAAGTTAGCGGCCATCGGTGTCATCAGTGTTCCACAATAACCCGAGTACATGCCAATCGCGACGAGCGGCGCAGGATCAGCGCCATGCCCTTGGATCAAAAATGGTAGTGCAATACCTGCCGTCATTACTGGAAATGCGGCAAAAGCGTTTCCCATAATCATGGTAAATAGTGCCATGCCAACACAATACAGCACAACGAGCATAAAGCGGTTATCTGGCGAAATAAACAATGTCACTAAGTCTTGGATAGCAGTGCCAGTATTTGCGACGATAAATACACCGCCGAGCATTGCTAGCATCTGTGGCAATATTGCTGCCCAGCCTATTGAATCAACTAAGCGACGAGACTCAGAAAGTGCTTGTAGTGGACTGCCTTTGGTTATTTTCCAGCTCACCAGCAATGCGATGGTGCAAGCGAGTGTTAGTGCTGAAAGCGTTACGTGCTCCTGATCGAATAGATAAAAATCGCCGAGCTGGATCTCACTTAAGATGATAGTACAGATAACAGTAACGATTGGAATAAGTACAGCAGGAACAAACAATTTATTACCAAACCGATTTGCATCTTCTGTTTTGGCTCGTTCGCACGGCATGTCATAATTTCCCATAGAAACCATATTCATACCCGCAAGCAGTGCGATGATCACCACGTTGATGCCAATCCATAAATATGTATTTCGCTCACCAATCAATGCGATAGAAGCATCGCCAAAGATAAAAACAGTGCCAAATAAAAACCAAAATAGTGCCGTAGTGAGACGCTTAGGGTGTGCCTTATCTTGTAGCGTTTTTACCACCAGAAACATCACGATAAAACCAATCAATAAATAGATATTGTCAATTGATAGTAAGCTAGATTGCACGTCAGGAGTGTTCATTAAGCTCATAATGACTCCTCCTTAAGCGCTGAATTTGTATTGCTAGGTGTTTGCTCTTCTTCGCTTAGTTGCTGCTGACAGCGCGCAATTTCAGCCCGGATTTTTGCTTCAAATCGCGCTAGACGAAAGAGATGAACAATGAGTGCGGCAATTGCAGTTGGTATTGCCCAAAGTCCGATATGCAGCGGTTCAATTCCGGCAATGCCGTTTTCTTTTAAAAAAGCATCCATCAGAAGTACAGCACCAAAAGCGATAAAAATATCCTCACCAAAGAACACGGCGATGTTATCGCAGGCGGCAGCATGTGCGCCTATCATGTCTTTTACATCTTGTGGTAGGTCGCCGTACTGATTTGCTGCAGCGCCTATTGCCATCGGAGCAAGCAGTGGTCTAACGGTTTGCGCTTGGCCAGCTAAATTGATTAACCCTAGTGCTGCGGAGCACTCACGGACAACAAAATACATACTTAGAATTCGAGAAGTGGTCGCCCCTTTTATACCCGCAACCCAAGCTTTAGCGCGTTGCTGTAAGCCGTAACGTTCTAAAATTGCAATCACGGGTAAGATAAGTAAAAAGCTTGCAAGCTGGCGAGAGTTCATAAACTTTTCGCCAAAGGTGGCAATTAAGTCGACAAAGTCGATCCCAACGGCAAAACCAGTAACTAGGCCTGCCGAGGTGACAACCAATAAAGGATTAAACCTCAGAGCAAAGCCAATAACAATCACGGCAATGCCCGAAAGGGGTAGGAGATTTAGCTCAGTCATTTTATTGTTCTTTATTCTTAAGCGCTAACCTTAGCTGATTGAGATGCGCCTGTACTCGGTGAGATTCCTTCGTCGCATCTGTAAGGGATGTTGATTTTAAATGGATACAATCGCCCGCGCCCAATTGGCTCAAATGGCGCATATCGGCTCGAATAATGGTACCAATAATTGGATAACCGCCTGTGGTTTGGCAGTCATTCAGTAGGATAATGGGCTCGCCACTGGGAGGCAGCTGAATAACGCCTGGGTGGACGGCTTGGGTTGCAATATTATGTGCATGCACTAGGTTGCTGTGGCCACTTAGGCGAATACCCATACGATTACTGCTTGGATTTACTTTCCAAATGGTGTCGTTTAATACACTCAGTGTCTGTTTGGAAATTATCTCGAGGTGTGGGCCTGGGATGAAATGAATGAGCTTTTCATAGCTGGGCTGCAGGCCACCCACGGAGCTTTTAGCTGTGCTCGGCGTGTAGCTCAGTTTGTCCCCTTGTTTAAGAGCTCGGCCGCCTATTCCTCCAAAGCCTGCCATGAGGTCGGTTGAATAACTCCCAAGCAGCTTGTCTATGTTGGTAAATCCACCTTCGACCACCAAATACGCGCGTAAACCATCGCGATTTTGTTTAAATGTCAGCTTATCTCCGGCCTTAGCACTGTAGCGCCAGCAAGGGTATATAGCTTCATCATTTAAAGCGGCATTGAGATCGGCCCCTGCGATAACAAAGTTAGTGGGGGCATGGAAATGAAATTCACATAAGCCAATGGTCACTTCAATAGCTGCGGTATCGTCGTTATTTGACAAGAGTGTATTTGAAAGTTTAAGCGCGACTGGGTCAATGACACCTGCTGCACTTACTCCTAGGTGGCGAAGTCCTTGGCGGCCAATGTCTTGAATAGTTGAAAGTGGCCCAGGTTTAATAACTTCTAGCATGATTTCTCCACAAAACGCACGATGTCGCCCGGTTGCAGCAAGCTTGCTGATGCAGAGTTTGGGTCAAATAGGGTAGTGTTGGTTTGTCCAATTAAATGCCAGCCACCGGGAGATTGACTCGGGTAAATTGCACTGTAGCTGTCTGCGATGGCAATACTGCCTTTGGGGACCTTGGTAATTGGTGTGGATTTTCTGGGTAATTGAAGTGCGGTTGGTAACCCTGTCAAGTAAGCAAAACCGGGTAAGAAGCCAATAAATTGCACTTGATAATCAACGCTTGAGTGCAGCTCGATAAGCTGTTTTGGTGTCAGTTGTAATTCGTCCGCTATACGTGCAAAATCCTGTCCGAATTCTTTGCCATAAAACGCCTCAATACGATGGTGTGTTGGCTTTACCTCTGCTACTTCTAGGTCTTGCCAATGTGCTTGGATTTTGTGTTGCCAGGCATCGGCTTTACGGGGGTCTTTTAAATAGGCAGTAACGGAAGACTTGGCTGGCACCACATCAATAAAATCACCGCTACTATCAAGCCATTTCTTGAGGGCGAACAGTCGTTGATTAATTGGACTTTTGCTATCAGGCAAACATGTTGCATTTATAACAATTGCTTGCTCACCTAATAAATAACAACTCACATCAGACATAGACAATAACAATTGGTTGCTTTGGTAAACGTTATATTTCTTATAACACACCTCGCAATTGAAACGAAGTTATTGCTACAAGTTACCGTTTTGTTGCAGTTAAAAAAGCCGTGTTTAAACACGGCTTCAAATCAGAGGATTTATTTAGCAGTTAATAACCATTGACTTAGAAGGCGAACGCCATAGCCTGTACCACCAGTTGGGACTTCGTCTTTGGCGGAACTTGAAAGTGCGTTACCGGCAATATCAATATGAACCCAACGAGTGTCACCTGCAAACTGTTGTAGGAAAGTCGCAGCAGTTGTTGCACCAGGACCACCTGAACCTACGTTTTGGAAATCGGCGATGTCAGATTTTAGTTTGTCCTTATAGCCAAGCGGTAGACGCCATACGTTCTCGTTCACAACTTTACCGGCGTTGGTAAATTCTGTAATTAAGCTATCATCTTCAGAGAAAATTGCTGAATATTCGTTACCAACAGCACGAATTTTGGAGCCAGTTAATGTCGCGACGTCAATCATGATCTCAGGGCTGTAATGTTTACGTGCGTACCACATTGCATCAGACAGCACCAAACGACCTTCAGCATCTGTGTTTACAACCTCTACGCTAATACCTTCTGCAGTACGTAGCACATCACCCGGCGCAATTGCATACTGAGACACCATATTTGCCGCCATACCCATGACTGCTACCACGTTTACGTCAGCTTTGCTTAGCGCCATTGCTTTTACTGTACCAAGCACGGCAGCTGCACCTGCCATGTCAGATTTCATGCGTGCGATCGAAGCGCCAGTTTTGATGCTATAACCACCAGAATCGAAAGTAATACCTTTACCGACCAGGGCAATCGGTGTCTCGCTGTTACCTTTATAATGTGCAACAACTAAGCGAGAGCCGTGTTCACTACCACGCCCAACGCCCTCAAGTGCGCCCATACCAAGCTCTTTAAGTTCAGCTGGTGCTAGTACTTTTACTTCAACGCCATATTGTTCAAGCTCCTTTGCCGCTTTTGCAAAGTCAACCGGGGTCATTTCTGTTGCGACTTCAGAGGTCAAGTCTCGCGCTAAAAACACGCCAGCTTGAATGTGTTGTAGTGCTTTATACTGAGCTTGTGTTGCTTGTTTATCGGCAACGTCGAAGTGATAGTTTACGTTAAAAGTGTTTGGCTCTTTTTTGTATACTTCGAAGGTGTGGTCACGAAGGTTTGCACCGTGTGCAAATTGTGCTGCTAGTTCTGCATTTGAAAGCGCTCCTTCAACGTCTTCGAATGCAACTGCAACATTCTCCAGCTTTTTACCTTCGAATTTAGCGTGTAGGTTACCACCAAGTTTGGTCATTTTGCTGGCGTTGAGTTCGCCTGCATCACCTAACCCAACAATGAAGATACGCTTATAATCAGAGTCTACAGGTGCTAATACTTCAACTGTTTTGCCATACGCGCCTTTAAAGTCTTCAGCAGCAATTGCGCGCTCCAACTGTTTACGAGTGTCTTTATCTAGGAACTTTAGGTTACTTTGGTTTTCACCAGCTTGAAAAATTACTAGTGCATCAGCGTCTGCAAGCTTGGTATTGAACTCAAAGTCAGCGGCATTTGCAGAAGTCATACTGGCAACCGCCAGCGCTAAAGCAGAAAAACGCGTAGTCAATGACATAATTTTATCCTCAGATAACTAAAATTGTGGCGTTTTTACCTCATTTGGAGAAGTTTAGACACAATTTGTCGGTGAAGTAACAGGTTTTACCGTTCAGTGACATTAGGTAAGCGGCTTGTCAGCACGATGCCTAATATCGTGATCATAATGTAGAGTGCAAGTAACACTGTAATTGAAAATACCGAGGCAACGACACCAAGAGCACTTGTTAATAAAAGTACAATGCCAATAATTGTGTTACTGAGCGTGACGTAACTGGTGCGTTTATTTCCTTCTGCCATATCGACCACGTAGGTTTTGCGGCCCACACGCACGCCTTGGTGGGCGATAGCAATGACAAAATAGCAAAGCGGAATAAACCACATCTTTTCGAGCAGCGAAGAATAAAATAAAGATGTTGTTAGTAGCACTGCAGTGATAGCAACGGTGATTGTTGCTCCATATATCATCACGTGTTTACTTGATTGATCGGCAAGTCGACCCCAAAAAGCGCCACTGACTAAACTGGCAAGTCCGGACACTGCTAATAAAACGGCCAACACCCATGCACCGTTGCCAATATTCTGTTGTGCTAATACCGTGAAATAAGGCGGAATAAGCGCAGAACTTAACAGCAAACCACGAGCTATAATAAACTTTTTAAGTATCGGATCGGTTTTTAACAGCGCGAAATCTTGTTTTACTTTCTCTAATCCGTTTTCACCACCTTCGGTTGCGCCTTCATATTCTTTAATTTTTGAGAACGTTAACGCGCCAATCAGCCAAAAGATTGCAGCTAGTATTAGTGTGACCACAAAATTAACGTTGTGTACTTGAGTGGCGGCAATAAAAAGCCCTACACCAAACGTTATAGTAACAAGCCCACTGACAGAGGCGGCTTGACCGCTAAGCTGGCCCCGCTTTTGTTTGGGGATAGTTTTACCGATGACATCTTTTGATGACACTGAGCTTAAGCTGCGAGCGATGCTAAAAATCGCCAGTAATCCAAGTACTAACCAAGCGTATAATTGATTTTCAGTTTGGTTCCATGCAAGCAACGCCATAAGTAGTACGCAAATAGCTTGAATAAGTGCGCCGAGAGACCATAGGAGTTTACGTTTCGCATGCTTGCGCACCCATTGGCCGATAAATAATTGTGGGATCAGTGAGCCTGATTCACGAATGGGAACGAGAGCCGATATCAAATAAGCGGGAGCACCGAGTGATTGCATCAGCCAAGGTAACGTGATTTTAGGGTTGAGCAAAGCATCTCCCAATTTGCTAAAAAGCTGGCTCAATAAAATAAGCACGTAGTTACCAGGAACTTCTCTACACGCCTTATCGTCAATCGCTTTACAGGCACGTGCCTCGTCATCATTGGTTAGCTTTTGATAGATATTCTCACTTATTTTACTCACATTTATTCCTTTACTTTTATTGTGTCGCGGACAATACGGTTTCACTATCATGAACGACTTTGTATGAAATGATAATTAACCTTCGACGGTCTCATTCAATACGCAATAAATCATATTAAGTTCAACAAGTATAAAGTGGAATGCTTACTTGTTGCGACATACAGCATTGAGAGAGTAACGATGAAAACATTACAGGTAGCCGCGTCGTTAGGGCTTATCATGATGTTAGGAGTAGGCTTGTCTGCGATCGCGGGTACAGATATGCCGAAGCCTAAAGTCGATGGTGCAAGTAATCATATTAAGACGTTGGTGTTGGGCTCAGGTTGTTTCTGGGGTCCTGAAAAGCGCTATGAAAAAATGACGGGCGTGATAGATGCTGAGTCGGGCTATGCGGACGGTAAAGGGTTTAAGCCAAGTTATAGAGAAATCATTAAACCGAGTCGACGTTTCGATGAAGATAACTATGCAGAGGTGGTTAAGGTAACTTACAATGCAAATCTTATCACCACCGATGCGCTGCTAAAATACTACTTTGAAAGTCATGATCCAACCCAAAAAAACCGTCAAGGTAACGATGTTGGAACGCAGTATCGCTCGATCATTCTCTATACTGACGATCAGCAAAGTGAGAAAGCTCACTTATTAAAAGCGCAGTATCAACATTTATTATCTGAGCAAGGTTATGGCGATATTCAAACCACAATTAAGCCACTTAGAAAATTTTATCCAGCGGAAGAGTATCATCAAAATTATTTAGCCAAGAATCCTAATGGATATTGCCCAGATCACAGCACGGGAGTGACTTTTGATAAGGTGGTGAAAGATAAAACTGATAACACTGCGCTAGTCCAAGGTAAGCATATTGTTATTGTAGACGCTAAGAGCTATTGCCCTTACTGCGAAAAGTTAAAAAAAGAGGTGTTAAATGACTATCAAGGTGATATTTCACTTCATTTTCGCTATGCAGATCAACTCGAAGGACTAATGATAAAAACCGCGACTTGGGCAACGCCAACGATCTTATTTATTGAAGATGGTGTTGAGTCCCTTGGCTTTCAAGGCTTTATGGCGAGAGAAGAGTTTTACAAGGCACTCGGTGCTTTTAAGCTGGGCCGCTCGGAAGCCTTTGACATTGCCTTTCAAAAAGGCACAGAACGACCATTTTGCAAGCAATACGATATCTTTAAAAACACACCAGATGGTGTATTTATTGATAAATTGAGTGGTAAAGCTCTTTTCGATACCCGAGATAGGTTTAACTCAGGCACTGGGTGGCTGTCGTTTACCCACCCAGTAAAAGGCAGCGTGACCTATCACAAAGATTTAAGCCACGGAATGGTAAGAACCGAAATACGCTCAAAAAGCAGTGGTATTCATTTAGGTCATGTATTTAAAAATGAAGGGCCAAAAGGTCAAGACCGCTATTGTATCAATGCCCAAGTACTTGAGTTTAAAGCGAGAGAGGCGCTTTAGGTATTACGCCTAAAGCTACCTTCTGCTTAGGCTGATATTAGCTAACATGTAGCTTGTATATACTGTTGTGGTTCAATAAATTCGGACACTACTTCTCATTCAGGGTGAGAGCATACTTCGTTAACGACCATTAACCGAAGATAAGCTCTGCCCTGAATTCATCGTCAAAGCTGGCCCGAACGCACTTGCCACGTATCGAATCTTTGCGGCCTGTGTGCTGTTTTACCAGATTGCGAACAACCCGCCTGAACAGCGCCATATTCTCAGCCGAAATCGGTTCGCTGATCTGGCAAGCATCTTCCTTAAACACCACGTCCAACACCCAATGCTGTTGGTTCTCGATGTGCCAATGATGGCGGATGGCTTTTTGCAACACCTGTGCATCTGGTCCGACAGAAGTAACATAAAAGTGCGTGTCTATTTTTGTTGTCGGGCCAGACTTACGGTGTCTTTCAACCGCGACTAATGAAGTGACCCCGGGCCATTTTTCTTTTATCTCTTCGGGCAGTTTGTCTGCCTTCAGAGCATAAGTGATGCGGGTTTCCTGGCGTCCATGACCATTGCTGACTTGTACATCTTCGGGCAAATTCTTTTCTTCTTCAAAGGCTGTTTCAAAACATGAAGTGACTGCTTTATAGAGTGTTTTCTGATTCGCTTTGACTTGAACCAGATAGTCAGCCCCTCTTGAAATCAATGCTGAAAGTGTCGCTTTCTGACAATGTAGTGCATCTAATGTGACGATAGAATCTGAAATATCGAGCACATCCAATAAGGCCCTAACTGCCGGTATCTCATTGGACTTATTTTCTACTGTACGCTGATACAAAGTTAAACCAGACTCGCAATCAAAAGCAGACACCAAGTGTAAGTTATCCTCACGCTTTTTACTGGCACCGCGCAGAGTTTTACCATCAAACGCAATGATTGGCCTACCAGACTGAGAGCGCTGTTCGTTGACCCAACTGAACAAGG
>NZ_PNDS01000084.1 GCF_005886535.1 Pseudoalteromonas sp. S2755 | reverse complement strand
AGCGAACTAGTATCTGCTGTTAGAACTCAATCTGTACGTGTGCCCACACTGATGATTGCTTCATATTTTTAAAGAACGTTTCGAAACATTTCGTTGTTTCGAGGGATGTGCATTCTAAGCATTCCCAATTTTTTGTCAACACTTAGTTTTGAATTTCTTTAGCAGAAGTTTCGAACCTAAGTTTTACTTGACGCTAACTCGTTGCTGCTTTGCTTTTCAGCGCTGCTCCCCGTGTCAGTGGATGCGCATTATAGGGAGATCCGATTTTAGTGCAACCCTTTTTTCATTAAAACTTATAAAAAAGGTTTGTTCGAACAGAAAACACACAAAACCGCTTAAAATCCACATTAATGCAATATTTTCTTCATAAAACTGTCACCAGTTTCCGCGAAGGGATCATAAGTATTGATCAAATTTGGGAGGATGCAAGATACAGTTGAAGAAATTTTCACCTGTATCTTGGTATTCAACTATCTATTCTTTTAGTAAAGAAGACTATATAGCTTTCGTCGATATGCTGAAGCAACACTATCGCCATCAGGCAGCGAAGCGATAATCTCTAAAAATCCCTTTTTGGCTTCACCGTAGTTCATGTCTTTCTTAAGCACCATAAATAGGCTTGCCAATGCTTCTTCTTTTTTACCCACATCTAACTGAGCTTGAGCTAACTGACAACGTAAGTCTAATGAATCAGGCTCAGCTTCCACCGCTTGCTCTAGACGCTTTACCTCTGGTGAATCTTGTGCAGCCGCAGCTTGCGCCAATTTAGCGACTAAGTTGTGGTAATACGGGTCTCGCTGTTCTTCATTTACAGAATCTAATAACGCTTGAGCTTCATCAAATTTTTGAATTTGCATACAGATATCCGCAAACACCAACTTAACCCGAGTATTACTACTGTCAATGTCGTATGCCTTCTTCGCATAACTAAAGGCATTATTTAGGTCGCCGCTTGCGAGGAACTGCTTAGCTTGATCAAGTAAAATAACTTCAGGTGATGGTAAATGCTCAGACAAAGCTTCTTTAATTTCTTCTTCTGTTTTTACCCCTGCCAGCATATCTACTGGCGCACCACCTTTTAAAATCACAATCGTTGGCAAAGCTTGTAAACCAATTTGCTGAGCGAGTTGAGATGCCAGCGCTTGTTGGACATCACAATCAATAACGCCTACGGTTATATGCTCACTATAAGCTGCCGCTATCCTCTCCAATATTTGGTCTTGCTGAACACATTCAGGATTTTGATTGCTATAAAAGGTTAGTAATAACACTTTCTCTGGATTTGGATCGGTTATTACTTGCTGAATGTTTTCAGGGGTTAGTTGGATTTTATTGCTCATATTCTATTTTCTGTCTGAGTAATTAATATGGTTGATATAGTGACACTATCTGAATTTACAACCAAGCCAAGAAAACAATTATGCAGAGCTTGGCTTTCTCTTTCGGGTAAATTTCCCCTTTCTTGCCCCACGTTTTTTAAATGCAGTTACAGGAACACCTTTCAGTGCATTCGTATTGATAGACTGAGCGCTGTCAATAAACCCACCTAACTCATCACAAAGCGGTTGCATAAATTGATTATACGACGTTTCCTTATTGGCGATCTTTCCAAGCAATGACTCCCAGAGCGCAGTTCTGTCTGGCAATGATAGTGACTCAGGTAGGGTTTGAATAAATGCCTTTCCCAGCCCAGTAGAATATATCGTCTTACCTTCTCGTCTAAGAAACTGCCGTCTAAACAAAAGCTCAATAATTCCAGCCCGCGTCGCCTCAGTGCCAAGCCCGTCAGTGTCTTTCAATACCTTTTTGATAGATTGATCGGAAACAAACCGTGCAATACCTGTCATCGCACCTAATAAGGTGGCTTCAGTGTAATGCTTTGGCGGCTGAGTTTGTTTTTCTTTAACTTCACCTTTCTCGCATAAAAGTTGCTCTCCCACCCGTAACTCCGGCAATAGGCTTTCTTTTTCTACCTCATGACCTTTAAACAGTATCTTGAACCCTTGCTCTGTTATTTGCTTCGCTTGTGCTTTGAATTGACCACCACTAATCTCCAACTCCACTTTAGTTTCATTGTAGCGGTAAGGATGAAAGAATTGCGCAAGGTACTGTACAGAGATAAGTTGATAGACCTGCAATTCTCTATGCCCAAGCTGAGCACTGCGAAGCTTTTTAGTGGTTGGAATGATGGCGTGATGCGCTTCTACCTTTTTATCATTCCAACACGCTCCTTTTAGATTCATATCAGCTAACTTAATAAACTTACTGTCTATTCCCTGATTGTGCTTAGCAGCAGCAATGACTTTCTCTCTTTCAACAAAATGTTCTTGTGGTAGATAACGGTTATCTGATCTAGGGTAAGTGATCAGTTTATGTTTCTCATAAAGTGCCTGACAAATATCCAACACTTGCTGAGCCGATAAACCGTAGCGCTTATTTGCGTCAATCTGCAAAGAAGAAAGGTTATAGGGTAGCGGCGGATTTATCTTTTTTGGTTTCGTTTCAACCTTAGTTATTGTTGCTTGCTTTTGACTGATCCGGTCCGCAACATTTTCAGCTAAGGCTTTAACCAGAACACGCCCATCTTCGTCCATATAGGGCTTACATGCTTCACTTGGTACCCACTTAGCTTCAAAAACTCCCCAATGTGGTTTATTGATGTGTGCAATCACCTCATAAAATGGTTTAGATACAAAGTTCTCTATTTCTAAATCCCTTCTAACAACCAAGCCAAGTACGGGAGTTTGCACTCTACCAACCGACAAAACTGTATTCACTCCCGCTTTTTGCCCTGCCAACGTAAATGCTCTGGTTAAATTCATACCAAAAAGCCAATCCGCTCTAGCCCTTGCAAGCGCAGATACACTTAAAGGAACAAATTCTTGATTAGGCCGTGTCGAAGCCAATGCCTTTTTCACAGCTTGCGGGTTCAAATCACTGATCAACAAGCGTCGGATCGTTGCTCTTTTTCGGTCTGACAAGTTTACGAATTGAAATACTTCGTCCACGAGCAATTGCCCTTCTCTATCAGGATCTCCAGCATGGTAGATTTCATCAGCTTTTGTGAGTAACTTTTTTAAAGTGCTAAGCTGCTTTTTTGTTTTTGGCTTAGCTTTGAACTGCCACTGAGTAGGCACGATTGGTAAATCTTGAAACTGCCATTTTTTGTATTTGGCGTCGTAGTCTTCAGGTTCTGCTTGTTCCAACAGGTGACCTATACACCAAGAAACCACATCGCCATTCGCAACTTCTATATAACCATCTTGTTTTTTATGTGGTTTTGGCAAGACATCGGCGATTGCTCGACCTAAAGAGGGTTTTTCTGCGATATAGAGTTTCATAGTTAGCTTAACTGTATATAGATACAGTTATCATAGTGAATTTTGACGAAAAACGCCATAGCTGCAAAGAGACTGTCTCCAGTCTCTTTGCAAACCAGCAAACTTACGTTCTTAATAAATTAAGTTGCTTATGCTTTTGTTCGACTATCTGCGTCATAGAACTGGCCGCTTGCTCAACCTCATCTGCGAACTTCGAAAGCTCAGCAGCAGCATCTGAAATGCCCGTCGTATTTGTATTAATTTCTTCGGTCACCATACTTTGCTCTTCCGCCGCCGTAGCAATTTGTGTTACTTCATTAGAAATGCTTGTCAACTCAGCAACTAGCGTGCTCATTAACCTAGCCGATTCTTGGCAATAACTCACTGCATCTTCGCCCAGCTGTACAGAGCTCTCAATGATCCGGCCTGAGTTAGCGACTTCACTTTGTAGGTTGTCTATTAGTTTACTAATGTCGTCCGTCGAGGCCTGTGTTTTTGACGCCAAAGCTCGAACTTCGTCTGCAACAACCGCAAAACCACGTCCTTGCTCTCCCGCCCTTGCCGCTTCAATTGCCGCGTTTAAGGCCAGTAAGTTAGTTTGTTCTGCAATGGCTCTGATCACTTCTAGTATTTTAGAAATATCATCACTGCGTTCTGATACCTTCACCACAGCTTGTTTTGCATCAATGACTTGATCCGCCATTGATTGCACCGTTTCGGTTGTTTTAATGATGCTTTGTTCGCTTTGCTGAACTTGATCAGCGGCTTGATTCGTACTTGCAGCCGCTTTTTCCGACGCCCGAGCCACCTCGGAGGCCGTCGCACTGAGCTCGTTAATTGCGGTTACTACGCTGTCTATCTCTAAATGCTGATTGGCAACTTTGTTTTTGATGTTAATTGCGGCTTCAGTTGTTCGATGTGACTGCTCGTAGGAAGATTCAGCAAGACCTTTGAGATCATCAATCATCTTGCGCAGTTTATCAGTAAAGCGATTAAAGCCATGTGCCAAGGCAATTAACTCTGCATGATGACTCACTTCTAGCTCATGTGTTAAATCACCTTCGCTAGACGCTAAGTTCTCGACTCGTTCCTGAATATGCGTAAGCGGGCCGATAATTGTGTTCACTAATACTACCGCAATGGCAATGCCTATAACCGCAATAACAACTCCAATGGTAAGCATCCAACGACCAACAGAGTCTGTCGACTCCTCAAGTTGACTTTGCAGGGTGGTTGCAGAGCTAAGTGCAATTGCCTTAGGAAGCTCAATTACAAGAGACCAAGTGGTGTTTGGTAACGCAATTTTAATCGGTACAGCTACAACTAAATCCTCACCAAGCTCTTTAATCCCAGAGCCTGTGTGCAGCGATTTTAACACCTCAGCCCGATCTGATTTTGTCGACTCTGCAAGTGGGCGTGCTAAACTCTTGTAGTGACTAGAACCCACAACAAGACCCAGCTCACTTAACAAGGTTACTTTAGCGGCTCCTGAGTAAAGCGAGTTTGAGAGCTCGTCGACCATAGTTTGGAAAATAGGCAAATTTACATCCACGCCCACCAAACCTCTAAATTGACGATTGACCACGACAGGAGTGGTCAATGAAGTCATCAACATTTGGTTGCCCGGAGAAATTTCATATAAATAGGGCTCCATGATACAAGGCGCTACTTTATCTTTTGCGCACAAATACCACTCGGCTTCTCGTAGACCAAACTCATTGATTGCATCGGCATATTTTTCTTCTGCCGACTCAACTTTTTGTTGCATCGGACCATCGGCTTCTTGAGTAAAGTAGAGCTCTAAGGTACCGGCGCCCGGCACGGAGTGACTCGAACCACTTTGATTGCTGACATCATTGCCATCGTAACCATTCGGTTCAAACTGTGCATACATAGAAGATACAAAGCGATTTTGCTTCAGCGCACCATAAACAATCTCTTGTACTTGTTCACGGCTCAGAGGATCCTGCTTGGCGGTATGAGATAGCACACCAGCCAAAGTGTAAGGAACACGATAGGCTTCATTAATAAAACCAGCCACGCGTTGCCCATATTGATTACCTTTAGCAATAAGGCCTTGGGATATTTCATCATAAATCGCTTGTTGGACCCCTTCACTTTGCTTGGTATTTTCTGCTGCAAGGTGAAACCACATTGTTGTCACTAATATAATAACCAAACTCGTTACTAATGCTGTTACAAAGAGTAAGAGTTTGTTTTTAATCGAAGCTTGTTTCATAACATTCCCAGTATTTAGACTTAGTATGCAAACAAATTGCACTACACGTTCATCATCAACTTGATAAAACGAGTGACCCCTATTTTTATCGGCAACTATGAAGCCTTTTTTAACTGTAGCAAAAAAATTAATAACGTACTGAAATTTATGGTGCTTAGGAGGAAAATTTTGAGGAATAAATTATAAAGCGATAGATAAAGAAAATAGCGCCGAAGCACTATTTTTTTATCTTATCTTTGCCAGTCGTCTTTTCATTACTTGGCAAACGGTGATGTATTGCTGACTTAATCAGCATATACCCAGAAATGGGGGCTGTGAGCAGCAAAAATATCGAAATCAATATTTCCTTCACACTTACGCCGTCAGTTGTAGTACTGAAATACACCATTGCTGAGGTCAATAGGCAGGCCATTCCAAGCGTTGTCGCTTTTGTAGGACCGTGGAGACGCATAAAAAAGTCAGGCATTTTCACAAGGCCAATAGAGCCTATCAATACAAACGCACCACCTAACAGTAATAAAATCGAAATTATCCATTCTGACATATCGCTCTCCTACTCTATGATGTCGCCGCGTAGCAAATACTTACATACCGCAACCGTACTTACAAAGCCGAGCATTGCTATTAATAATGCAGCTTCAAAGTATAATGCTGTCCCCATACTCATTCCGTATAGAATAATAAGCGCAATGGTATTTATGTACATGGTATCCAACGCTAAAATTCTATCAGGAATTGAAGGCCCGACAACTAAACGCCAAAGGTTTAACAAAAGTGATACACCTATCATCGCAAAGACAATCAGAATTACAGTTTCTAACATTCAAAAATCTCCTTCAATGGCGCTTCATAACGAGATTTAATAGTCTCAATCAATGCTTTCTCATCCGTAAGATCTAACACATGGATCAGTAAGTATTTACGTTCTGGTTTTTCGCCACTTTTTACAGACTCGGGCCAAGGGTATACCTCGGCACTTACGGTACCAGGAGTTAACGATACCGTGCTGGCTAAAATAGTAATTGGCATAGCTTGATCTATATCGAGCGGCACCAACACAAAACCGGGGCGTAATTTTTTCGTAGGTCCTAAGATCTTTATCGCCACCTCAACGTTGGCGGTAATAATATCGTAAAGCACCAACAGCAAATGAGTAAACGCACGCCATGGCTTAATGATCAGTGGTTGCTTAGTTCTAAACCGATAGGTAATCAGCGGGATCACAATCGCTAGAATAGTCGCGAGAATAATATGCCCAGCTGACACACTATTATTCAGCAATAACCACACAGTAAATAGCAGTAAGCTGCGAAATGGAGTTGGTAGCCATTTAAACCTTGCTTCTAAACGCATCTATTTCGCTCCTTTTAACACAGCATTCGTCATGCTAGAAAAGTCGTGTAAAGAGTCGGCTGCCGACAATGCGTAATCAGTCAATGGACCAGCAAAAATCACCATTAACGGCGCACAAGTTATCAAAGTAAGAATTGCGATAATTTGAGCAGGATGCGCTTTTTCTGCCGATTGTGTATCGACTTTACCCGTATGATGCCAAAACACAGTGCTACCTGCTTTTGAGACACTGACTAATACCGCTAAGCTTACTAGTAAATACACCGCCCAAAACCAGTATGTGTGGCTCGACTCGATGGTCGACTTTAAGATCCATACTTTGCCAATAAAGCCTGATAGCGGCGGCATACCAATCACAGTGATTGCCGCAATCGCAAACATGATGCCAAGTAACATAGGTTGAACTACTGGGCGACCCGCGGTGATCCTGTCAGCAACTTTACCCCTTTGTTTCCCCACTAAATCAGCAAGTAAGAACAAAGCAGCAGACACTAATGTCGAGTGCACTAAATAGTAAATGGCTGCAGCGCTGCTATTTACCGTTTGTACGGCGACTAATGCCACTAAGGTACCGACCGACACCACCACTAAATTTGCAGACAACTTACGCAAATCTTGACTAGCAAGCACACCAATTCCACCCATGACGATAGTCGCTAGTGCAAGCCACCATAGCCATTCTTGTGCCATATGACTTAATTCACCAGCTTGGTCACCAAAAATCAGCGTATAAACCCGCATCATGGAATACACACCCACTTTAGTCATGATTGCAAATAAAGCAGCAACAACAGGTAACGCGGTTGCATAGGTGTTTGGTAGCCAAAGGTGAAGCGGTAGCAAGGCACCTTTTAGTGCAAATACAACCAATAATAACAAGCCACCAATCTTAGCAAGATAAACATCGTCTCCTTGTAAGAAGGTGATCTTATACGCCATATCCGCCATGTTTAGAGTACCAAGCACACCATACAAGATACCTAATGCAATCAAAAATACCGACGAACCCACTAGGTTTAGGATCACATATTGCAGTGACGCACGGGTATTATGCTTATCACCACCATGCATTAACAGCGCATAAGATGCTATCAACAAAATCTCAAAGAATACAAATAGGTTGAACGCGTCACCAGTTAAAAAGGCACCGTTTACCCCCATCACCAAGAAGTGCAGTAGCGGATGGAAGAAGCTTCCTCGTTCGTCATCTCCAGCACAACTATACAGCGAGCACACAAAACACAACAAAGCGGTTAAGCTGACTAACAGAGTAGAAAGTTGGTCAGCAACTAGCACAATGCCAAACGGTGCTTGCCAGTTACCAATCGCATAAACTTGAATGCCAGACTGCTGAACATGTAGTAACAGTGAGGCACAAACTGCAAACGTAATCAGCGACATAAGTACAGAGACTTTACGCCTAATCGCTAGGTTTTTCCCGCACGGTGGCATCAGCAGGATCACCCCTGCCAACATAGGTAATAAAATAGGCAAAGAAGTCAAATGTTGGATCATGCTTTACCCTTTTTGTCAGGAACAATGCCATTTACATGGTCGTTACCCAAATCTGAACGACCGCGGATAGCTAATATCACAACAAATGCCGTCATCGCGAATCCGATAACAATAGCCGTCAATACCAAAGCTTGCGGCAGTGGATCTGCATATTCACTGCTATAACCGAGCACGGCAGCTTTGTTTAAGGTCAATCTACCCGATGCGAACAAAAACAAGTTGACCGCATAAGACAACATGGTTAGACCAAGAACAACAGGGAATGTTCTTGCTCGTAGAATCAAAAATACGCCACAGGCTACTAGTAAGCCTACGCACGATGCATAAAGCAATTCCATTAAATATTCACCTCTTCTTTGGGCGCATTTGCCGTTACTTTACCTAGGCTCGCCAAAATCATCAGCGTTGCACCTACCACGGTGATATAAACACCAAGGTCGAATGCAATAGCACTTGCCAACTCAGTTTTACCTACCAATGGGATATCAAAATAATCAAACCACGAGGTTAAGAATGGTTTGCCGAAGAACCAACTACCTACACCAGTTGCCAGAGAAATAGCGATACCCGTTGCGATAATCTTGCGGTAATTGACATCAAAGCGCTCTGCAATCCAATTCGAACCATGGGCAATGTATTGTAAAATAAAGGCTATTGCCGTGATTAGACCTGCGATAAATCCACCACCGGGAAGATTGTGCCCGCGCAAGAAAATATAAACCGAGACTAGCAATGCCAAAGGCAATAAGCTTTGCGAAATACTTGCTAGCAGTAGTGGATATCTCTCTTTCGCCCAAGGTCTTCCTTCACTATCACTACCAGGCATAAATAGTGGTAAGTTAATGAGCAACTTATAAATTCCAAGCGCCGCAATACCCAAAACGGTAATTTCGCCTAACGTATCAAAACCACGGAAATCCACTAAGATAACGTTAACAACATTCGTCCCGCCACCGCCAACTTTGGCATTTGCAATAAAGAACTCAGAAATACTGTCTAGTGGTCTTGTGATTAAGGCGTAACTGATACTTCCGATGATCACACCAATGGCTGAAGCAATACCGATATCACGTAGTACGCGAATAGAACTAGATTCCTTTGGCGTTCTTTGCGGTAAGAAGAATAACGCAAGCATCAACAGAATAATGGTTACTACTTCTACCGTTAACTGAGTAAGCGCCAGATCCGGTGCTGAGAAGCGCGTGAAGGCAACCGACACCATGAGACCAACAACCGAAATCATCAGTAGTGCAACCATACGAGTACGATGCCAGATAACCGTACCAATTGCCCCAATCATTAATAAACCAGCACCAATACCGTTATGCACATCAATTGGCGTCGGCTCTAAGTTACCTACCAACTGTGACATTTCAAACAATGGCCAGCCCGCGCTCACCAGCACTACAATAAACATCAGCATCAGATAACGCTGTAACGAACCATTTTCTATTGCGTTTACACGCGCGCGACTCCAAGACACTATGTTATACATAGTGCGTTCAAACGTTTTCTTAGCGTTCATTGGCGGTAATGAAGCTTGGAATTGGAATAGATATTTGCGCTGAGTATAAATTAATAAACCACCACATACCGCAAGGCCACTCATAAGCAGTGGTAAGTTAAAGCCATGCCAAATAGCAACCTCAAAGGTTGGCGCAGCCTCCCCTAATACCGCACTTGATGCTGTTTTTAACATGCCATCAACGATAAAGTTAGGGAACATGCCTACTATCAAACATAAAGCGACCAAGATTTCGATTGGAAAACGCATATAGCGTGGTGCTTCGTGTGGCTCCTTAGGTAAGTCAATTGGCTCTCCATTGAAGAATACGTCATGAATAAATCGCGCCGAATACGCCACAGAGAATGCACCAGCGATTGTCGCCAAAATTGGAATGAGCCATGACATAGAGCCCAGAAGTTGCTGGTGTAGCGTCTCGGCAAAGAACATTTCTTTAGACAAGAAACCATTGAGTAGCGGCACCCCTGCCATCGCTGAAGCGGCAACCATCGCAAGCGTTGCGGTATAGGGCATAAAACGCCACATACCGTTGAGCTTACGCATATCACGAGTGCCCGTTTCATGGTCGATGATCCCCGTCGCCATAAATAAAGAGGCCTTAAACGTTGCGTGGTTAATAATATGGAAAACCGCCGCAACTGTCGCAAGTTCAGTGTCCAGACCAAGTAATAAAGTAATAAGGCCTAAATGACTGATCGTTGAAAACGCCAGAAGGCCTTTTAGATCATGTTTAAATAACGCAATATAGGCACCAACGAGCAGCGTTGCTAAGCCAGTTAAACCTACGAGGATAAACCACAGCTCTGTACCCGCTAGCGCAGGATAAAAGCGTGCTAGTAAGAATATCCCAGCTTTCACCATAGTCGCAGAATGCAAGTACGCACTCACAGGCGTTGGTGCAGCCATCGCGTGCGGTAACCAGAAATGGAATGGGAATTGCGCAGATTTGGTAAATGCGCCTAGTAGCACAAGGATTAACGCCACTTCATATAATGCATGAGATTGAATAAGCTCACGACTCGATAAAATCACATCGAGGTTATAACTGCCAACAATATCTCCTATCAACATCAAGCCAGCGAGCAGTGCTAAGCCGCCACCGCCTGTGATAGCAAGTGCCATTTTCGCCCCTTTGCGGGCCTCTGACTTATGCCACCAATAGCTAATAAGTAAAAATGAACTAATGCTGGTAAGCTCCCAGAATAACCACAGCTGTAATACGTTATTAGACATAACGATACCAAGCATAGCGGTCATAAAGAGCATTAAGTAGGCATAAAGTTTAGGCATGGAATCATTAGGGCTAAGGTAATATCTGGCATAGAAGATAACCAACATACCAATGCCCAAGATCATGAAAACGAACAGTAACGCAAGACCATCCAGCCTAAACGCGATGTTAATATCTAGAAGCGGGACCCATTCAAATGTGTACCGAATAGTCTCTCCTGCAAAAACGGCAGGGGCGAGATCAACAGCAAGTAAAATTGCCACTGCTGGCGCTACTAAGGTTATAGCAGTCGACTGATTACGGGAAAGCTTTCCCGTAAATGCAGAGATAAAACTGCCAATTAAGGATAGCAAGGGTATCCAAAATAAAGTCATAGATGAAACCTTTTATTTGCGTCGTTATGGCTCGTTTAGATTAATGCGACAATCCCCCTTCCAATTGGAGCGATCGGTACACATTAACCACACGTACATGAACCCTGTTATACTTGATTAGTGTTTGAGTTGTCTAGAGTTTCACTTTCTAGCTGATGCTATTTTAGCCAACCTTAACAAACTATTCAGAATAAGTTCAAAACTATTCAGCTGAATTAACCGCTATTTTATCTTCTAAACGTCTTGAATTCAGTACAGTTAACCATCTTTTACGGTAATTTTCATCTAACTTAATTGATTGATATTCCAGCAAAGAGTGACTGTTTGAGGGTTTATATGAGGGAAGTTTACCTAACTCACAGGTGCGACTCGGCGCCCAATTGTTCGGTGCTTGGTCACCAACGTAAAGATTTGGTGCCTTTTGTCCTGAAGTCGCGCAAAGCCATTTTGCTTTTTTAGCTGGTATTGGGTATTCATCTTCAAAGCCACTAAAATGCATAAGCTCATGTATCAGCGTATTGTAAGTGCTAGTGGCGCTCAAAGTCATGTGCTTGCCGCTGACATTAGCAAGCCCTTCCGCCGCCATGAATATGAGGTGATCATATTTCGACAAGCCCTGCTCGTGTTGTAAGTCGCATACAGCAAAGCCTCTTTGCGTCTTACAACTGAGTTTATTCGCCGCATATATCGGCGTAGATAAGCAATATGTGCCTTTGGCTGGTTCTGGCTGTCGCTCATAGGCATTCTTAAGCGCTTGCAAATGCTGCAAACCATCTAAATCACTGGCAATTAGTGCAAGATTAAACTGACAAGACGCACCTAAATGCTGACGCTCTGAGAGAGTATAAAACTGTCCTAAGTAAGGATTATTCAAAAATGTCGTTACAGCCTTTCCTTGCCACACCGCGAGCAATGAAGTGAGTTCTGAGTTTAACGCGTAACGCTTTGAAAGTGCATAAAGCAAATGATAATAGCCAAGTGATATTAACTGCTCGGACACTTGCTGGCGCTGTTGACGATTTAAACGGGGCCAAGCATCAAGTAAAAGCAGCTTAGTGCTACTTTCCTCTTGAGCACTCAAACTACGCTGTAAGCGTTCAAACTCCCATTTTGGTTGCTGTAAGCCTGCAATGGCTTTTACTAATTGTGCACTTGCTTGTGAGGGTAACACCTCAAGCTCTGGTGCAATGGCAAAATAGCTATTTGGATTAGCGACGACAAGTGCTGATTTTTGAGCGATAGAGAGATGTGCATAATTAGGGCTGCTTGAAATCAGCAGCCCTATAAGCATAAAAATAAACAGGTGTTTAGCTCGCGTCTTGTTCGTCATTCAACTGGGCAAGTAAATCAAGCTCAAGACGCGCGTATTTATGTTCTACAAACTCATATACATTAGTTGCCAGCGCGAGCTTAAAATAGCTAATCGCAGAAGCTAAATCGCCTTGAACCTGATACCGCTTAGCCAGATAAAAATAGGCTTCACAAAGACGCTGCGCGTATTCTTCTTGGGTGCTCACCCCCTCAGAGATCTGTGCTAGAAACTCTTCTTCGGATAGTGTGCCCAAATACAGTGCAACTAGTTGAGAGGACCACTCTTCAGGATCTAAAGCTTGACTATTTGCCGCTAGTGTTTGTTTAGCAAGTACACCGTCTACTTGCTGCTGAGCAATATACAGCCACATGGCGCGGTACGCATCTTTTGGAGCGCGCGCCAAAAAGGCTTCAAAATCTTTTACAGCTAAATCAGCTCGCTCGCCGTAATACAATGCGATGCCACGATTTAAATAGGCATATTCATGTTGCTCGTCAAGCTCTAGAACGGCATCAAACATTTCATATGCCCGGCCATAGTTTTGCTCTAACGTTTGATGAATACCAAGAAAGTTATAAACTTCCGCGAGATCTGGTTTAATTTTTACGGCACGATTGAAATCAATGCGAGCAAGAGTTTGTAAGCCAATGCTATCGTACAACATGCCACGATTGTATAGCAGCTGTGCGCGTTGTTCATTTGCCATATCGGGCTGCAAGAGTAACTCGTTAAATCGAGCAATGGCAATCTCATTACGGAAATTGGCTTGAAGTGGTACTGCAAGCGGAACATTTACAATGTTTTTAGTGGCCTCTGGCTGCGTGCTTTTACATCCTACCAGCCCCATTAGCACTAATGGCACAACTATTTTCGCTAACTTCATTTCCTTCCTCATTCAATGGCATTTGCCCGTTTAGCGTCTTTGCACAGGTATACCAACAATCTGATTATTTACTAAAACTTTGCCTAGTTCTCTATTGACCAGATAAACTCAGTTTTGTTTCATCATTTTGAGTCAAACAGCATTAAAGCATAAAAAAAGGGGCTATTCAGCCCCTTTACACTTCTATTCTATGCAAAGCCTTGCAGAGATTACTCAGCACCCTCTTCTTTAGGCTGCTCAGCTTTTTTCTCTAAAGCTTCTTTGATACTTAAGCGAACACGGCCTTGGCGGTCAACTTCAAGTACTTTAACTTTAACTTCTTGACCAACAGACAGGTGATCTGAAACGTTATTTACGCGCTCTTCACTGATTTGTGAGATGTGCACCAGGCCATCTTTACCCGGAAGTACGTTTACAAACGCACCGAAGTCTACGATACGGATAACTTTACCAGTGTAAAGCGTACCAACTTCAAGCTCTGCTGTAAGCGCTTCGATACGTGAAATAGCAGCTTGTGCACTATTACCATTCGTTGCAGCGATCTTGATAGTACCATCGTCTTCAATTTCAATCGTTGTATCTGTTTCTTCAGTAAGCTGGCGAATTGTTGCACCACCTTTACCGATAACTTCAGCAATCTTCTTCGCAGGGATCTTCATCGTGTAGATACGTGGAGCGAACTCAGATAGCTCTTCAGAAGGCGCAGAAATCGCTTGGTCCATCACACTTAGGATGTGTAGACGCGCTGCTTTCGCTTGGCGAAGCGCGATCTGCATGATTTCTTTGGTGATACCTTCAATCTTGATATCCATTTGTAGTGCAGTTACACCGTTTGCTGTACCCGCTACTTTGAAGTCCATATCACCTAAGTGATCTTCGTCACCAAGGATGTCAGAAAGTACGACGAAATCTTCGCCTTCTTTTACTAGACCCATAGCGATACCAGCAACTGACGCTTTAACTGGAACACCAGCGTTCATTAGCGCAAGTGAAGTACCACATACTGATGCCATTGAAGATGAACCGTTTGATTCAGTGATCTCAGATACTACACGTACTGAATATGGGAATTCAGCCAATGTTGGCATCACTGCCGCAATACCACGCTTCGCTAGATTACCGTGGCCGATTTCACGACGCTTAGGAGACCCTACAAAACCCGTTTCACCTACACAGAATGGAGGGAAGTTATAGTGAAGCATGAAGTGATGCTTGTGAGTACCAGTTAGGTCATCTAGCATCTGCGCGTCACGCTCAGTACCAAGGGTTGCTGTTACAAGTGCCTGAGTTTCACCACGAGTAAAGATTGCAGAACCGTGAGTACGTGGCAGTACACCTGTCATCACGTCTAGTGCACGAACCATGTCTGGTTCACGACCGTCGATACGTTTTTCGCCAGCGATGATGCGGCTACGTACAATTTTCTTCTCAAGTGAGCTGAATTCTTTACCTACCACTTGCTCATCTAGTGACTCGCCTTCAGCAACTTCAGCGCCTAGTTTTTCAATGACTTCTGCTTTTGCTTCAGAGAGTGCTTCTTTACGTGCAACTTTGTCAGTAATGCGGTAAGCATCACCCACTTTTTGCTCTGCAATTGCAGCTACTTTTTCAGCTAGGGTTAAATCTTTTTCAGGTGCAGTCCAATCCCATGCTGCTTTACCAGCTTCAGCGCGGAATTCTTCGATTGCTTTGATGATAGCTTGTGATTGCTCATAACCGTATACAACAGCGCCAAGCATTTCTTCTTCAGTTAACACTTCAGCTTCTGATTCAACCATTAGTACTGCGTTTTCAGTACCTGCAACAACCAAGTCAAGCTTACTTGTCTCTAGCTCTTTAAGAGTTGGGTTTAGTACATATTGACCGTCGATGAAACCAACGCGCGCTGCACCTAGAGGGCCATTGAATGGAATACCTGAGATAGCTAGTGCAGCTGAAGTACCAATCAAAGCAACGATATCAGGTTGGATCTCTGGATTTACAGAAACCACTGTCGCGATAACCTGAACTTCGTTTACGAAGCCGTCTGGGAATAGAGGACGAATTGGACGGTCGATAAGACGAGCTGTTAATGTCTCACCGTCTGAAGGACGACCTTCACGCTTCAAGAAACCACCAGGGATACGACCCGCAGCGTACATTTTTTCTTGGTAGTTAACCGTTAGTGGGAAAAAGTCTTGGCCAGGAGCCGCTTCTCTTCTTCCTACAACAGTCACAAGTACCGAAGTGTCACCAATGCTTGCAAGTACTGCGCCGTCAGCTTGACGTGCGATAGCACCTGTCTCTAGAGTCACCGTGTGTTGACCTAGTTGAAATTCTTTAATAATTGCTTGCACAATATTTTCCTTACTAAATTGTTTTCAACGCCAACAGGGACCAATCACAGTCTTAAATAAACTCACATAATTTATTTAAGCACTACAATTGGAAATCCAATTGACGCTCGTTTAAAAGTATTTTTAAACGGCTGTAAGTATACTGATAGAACAGCCACAAAAAAAGGGGCTAATTAGCCCCTTTTTTACTGTTGGATAAATTTCCAACAAGAAATCAAAAATATTAGCGACGTAGGCCAAGCTCTTTGATTAGTGCAGCATAACGGTCAACGCTCTTGCCTTTTAGGTAGTCAAGAAGGTTACGACGTTGGCTAACTTTACGTAGAAGACCACGACGAGAGTGGAAATCTTGCTTGTGGTTAGCGAAGTGACCTTGTAGCTTGTTGATGTCAGCAGTTAGAAGTGCAACTTGTACTTCTGGTGAACCTGTATCACCTTCTGCACGTGCGAACTTTGCTACAATTTCTGCTTTTTCTTGATTGCTTAGTGACATAATAACTCCAAAATAAGTTTAGTAATGCTTCAGCCGATCACTAATTCAGCCAAAGCGGAAGCTGGCGGATTATACCAGCATAAACTCCCCTTGCATAGGAAGATTTTATTGTGATTCTGGCTGAGCGGAAGATAGCGCGCGTTTAGCTTTCAATAACCCTTGTGGATTACGCTCGCCAATCCCAACAAACTTGCCATCAGCAACCACTTTAACAATACCGTCCGGTAAATTTTCGACGGCAACGGTTTGCCCATGACCAAAAGCAACGCCTTGCTCAGCGCTAATATCAACAACGCTCAAGTCGACCAAAGCGGTATCCATCGGCAACAATAATTCATCGAGATAAGTCGAAGGCGCAACTTCTTCCGCTTTTGCTTTCTCAAGTAACGCTTCTAGTTCGGCTAAGGTAATCATTTTGTCGCTAGGGTAATGACCAACTTCGCTACGGTGTAACATAATGACATGCGCACCACAGCCGAGCTTTTCCCCCAAATCATCGACTATCGTACGAATATAAGTGCCTTTAGAGACATGTACTGTCATTTGAATTTGTTGAGTTTGCTCGTCATATTCGTCTAACGTAATACGATAAACATTAATCTTGCGGCATTTTCGCGGTACTTCAATGCCTTCGCGGGCATATTTGTATAGCGGCTGGCCCTGATATTTGAGCGCCGAATACATCGAAGGGTACTGATCAGACTCCCCCAAGAAACTGGCAATTTCTCGTTTTAGCTGTTCAAGTGTAATGTCCACTGGCCGCGTTTCAACAATCTCACCATCAGAATCTGATGTCGTCGTGCGCTCACCCAGCTGCGCTCTTACCACGTAGGTTTTGTCAGTATCAAGCAAAAACTGGGTAAACTTAGTCGCTTCACCAAAGCAAATTGGCAACATACCTGTTGCCAGCGGATCCAAAGCACCAGTGTGGCCCGCTTTTTGAGCGAAATAAATGCCCTTTGCTTGCTGCAGTGCTTTGTTAGAAGAAATACCTTGCGGTTTATTTAATAACAGAATGCCGTCGATCGCACGGCCTTTGGTGCGACGCGCCATTACTCTTCCTCTTGGTCTTTATCTCCAGACTCAGGACCGCGCTTTGCGTTGTCTTCTCTGATCACAGAGTCAACCAAGTTAGAAATACGCATACCTTCCATTAGGGAGTTATCAATAACAAATTTAAGCTCAGGCATGATACGCGCACGAATACGCTTGCCAAGAAGCGAGCGAATATAACCGGTTGCTTCATTCAGAATAGCCGCACTTTGCTTAGTTTTGTCTTCATCATTGGTATTCAACACAGTAATGAATACTTTTGCATAAGAAAGATCACGTGATACCTCAACAGCTGACACTGTTACCATACCCAATCTTGGATCTTTAATTTCGCGCTGTAGGATCACCGCAATTTCTTTTTGAATTTGCTGTGCTACGCGATCTGTACGAGAAAATTCTCTCATTTTCACCACTTAAAATTTCAAAATCTATGAGATCACAAATGGGGGCTAGTGCCCCCATCTCAAGTATTTTAATAACTTACAATTAAAGCGTACGCTCTACCTGTACAGTTTCAAATACTTCGATTTGGTCACCGACTTTAACGTCGTTGTAGTTCTTAACGCCGATACCACATTCCATACCGCTACGAACTTCAGCAACGTCATCTTTAAAGCGACGCAGTGATTCAAGTTCACCTTCGTAGATAACCACGTTATCACGAAGTACACGGATTGGCGCGCTACGTTTAACCACACCTTCAGTTACCATACAACCTGCAACAGCACCGATCTTAGGCGACTTGAACACGTCACGAACTTCAGCAAGACCAATGATCTCTTGCTTAAATTCTGGTGCAAGCATACCTGTCATTGCTTGTTTTACTTCTTCAATTAGGTTGTAGATAACGCTGTAGTAACGTAAGTCTAGGTTCTCAGCATCAATAACTTTACGGGCAGAAGCATCCGCACGTACGTTAAAGCCAACCATAATAGCGTTAGAAGCCGCTGCAAGGGTTGCATCTGTTTCAGTGATACCACCAACACCAGAACCGACGATCTTCACTTTCACTTCATCTGTAGACAGTTTAGTCAATGAATCAGCGATTGCTTCGATAGAACCTTGAACGTCAGCTTTCAGTACGATGTTCACTTCAGATACGTCGCCTTCAGTCATGTTAGAGAACATGTTCTCAAGCTTCGCTTTCTGCTGACGAGCGAGCTTCACTTCGCGGAACTTACCTTGACGGTATAGTGCCACTTCACGTGCTTTACGTTCATCACGAACTACTGTCGCTTCATCACCAGCAGCTGGTACGCCAGAAAGACCTAAGATCTCTACTGGAATTGAAGGACCCGCTGATTTGATGTCTTTACCGTTTTCGTCTTTCATCGCACGAACACGACCATATTCAAGGCCGCAAAGTACGATATCACCTTGGTTTAGGGTACCTGATTGAACAAGTACAGAAGCGATAGGACCACGACCTTTATCAAGACGAGACTCGATTACCACACCAGACGCCATACCCTCTTTAGAAGCTTGTAATTCTAATAGCTCAGATTGCATTAGGATAGCTTCTAGTAGCTCGTCAATACCAAGACCAGTCTTAGCTGAGATATGAACAAACTGCGTTTCACCGCCCCAGTCTTCTGGGATTACGTCTAGTTGAGCAAGCTCATTCTTAACGCGGTCAGGGTCAATACCCTCTTTATCCATCTTGTTCACGGCAACGATAAGTGGTACTTCGGCCGCTTTGGCGTGCTGTACCGCTTCTTTCGTCTGAGGCATTACACCATCATCTGCAGCAACAACTAGTACAACGATATCGGTTGCTTTCGCACCACGAGCACGCATCGACGTAAACGCCGCGTGTCCAGGAGTATCTAGGAAAGTGACCATGCCACTGTCTGTCTCAACATGGTATGCACCGATATGCTGAGTAATACCACCGGCCTCGCCGTCAGCAACTTTCGCTTTACGAATGTAGTCAAGTGTTGAGGTTTTACCGTGGTCAACGTGACCCATTACTGTCACTACTGGCGCACGTGGCTCAAGAGACCCCTCTTCACTGCGGTCACTTAGCACTTTTTCTTCCAGTTCATTTTCTTTTACTAGAACAACTTTATGACCCATTTCTTCTGCCACTAGCTGCGCAGTTTCTTGATCGATAACTTGGTTAATGGTAACCATGTCACCCATCTTCATCATTGTCTTAACAACTTCTGCGCCTTTAACTGCCATGCGAGAAGCAAGTTCTGCAACAGTGATAGTTTCACTGATACGTACTTCTTGTTTCACTTCTGCCGCTGGCTTTTGAAAACCATGCTGTAACGAAGTTGGTGCTTTTAAGCGGCCTTTCTTGCCTTTCAGCTTCTTCGCATTTGCTTCTGCAGCTTCTTCTTTCGCACTTTGCTTTCTCTTCTTCTTACGACGTGCGCTTTTCTCTTCGCGTGCATCAGACTCATCTTCCGCTTCACGAGCGTAAGTAGAAGTTGTTAGGTGGTGATCAGCATTTTCTTCACGACGAAGACGCTCTTCTTCTTCCGCCTTCCAACGTGCTTCGTTCTCTTCAGCTAGACGACGAGCTTCTTCTGCCTGACGTTCTGCTTCTTCTTCTGCCTTTTTCAGGGCTGCCGCTTCTGCTTCTTGACGCAGACGCTCAGCTTCTTGACGTTCTTTAATTTGTTGCGCGCTATCCACTTCTTTACTCTGCTTATCTTTGGCTTGACGTTCAGCATCCGCTTGTCGCTTCGCCTCTTCTTTAGCTTTGCGCTCGGCTTCCTCGTTGGCCTTGCGTTCCGCTTCTTCGCGCGCGTTGCGCTCAGCTTCTACTTTGGCCTGTTGCTCTGCTTGTTGCTGAGCCATTAACTCTGCTTCTTTGCGCGCAGCTTCCTCTGCAGCTAAGCGTTCTTGCTCTTTTTGCTGCTCGATTGCGCTCTTTTTAACGTAAGTGCGCTTCTTACGGACTTCTACAGATACAGACTTTGCTTTACCAGATGAGTTAACACTTAACGTGCTTTTACTCTTACGCTGTAGAGTCATACGCTCAGGGCCGGTTGAACCAGTGCCACCGTGTTGCTTGCTTAAGTGATCAAGCAACGTCGCCTTTTCGGATTCAGTAACTTGGTCGCCCTCGGCTTTGGTGATCCCTGCATCTTTTAACTGTTGTAGTAATTTATCAACAGTTGTACCAATACTCTCGGCTAGTTTATTAATGCTCACTTCTGCCATACGTGATGTTACCTCCGTTAATAAATTACTCTTCGCTGAACCAGCAAATGTTACGCGCAGCCATGATTAACTCACCAGCTTGCTCTTCTGATAACTCAGAAATTTCAACTAAGTCATCAATACCTTGCTCTGCAAGGTCTTCAAGTGTAACGATACCTTTGCTAGCAAAAACAAAAGCGGTATGACGCTCAAGTCCTTCAAGTGCTAGTAGGTCTTCTGCAGGTTCTGCATTTTCTAGACTTTCTTCATCGCGAAGTGCTTTCGTAGTCAGTGCATCTTTTGCACGGCTACGTAACTCTTCAACGGTTTCTTCGTCTAGACCGTCAATTTCTAAAAATTCAGCTACTGGCACATAAGCCACTTCTTCAAGTGAAGAGAAGCCTTCGTTAATCAGTAGCGTTGCAAAATCATCATCGATATCTAGATTTTCAGTGAATAGATTAACCAATTTATCTGATTCTTCCGAGCTCTTTCGCTCCATCTCTTCCACTGTCATTACGTTTAGTTCCCAACCAGTAAGTTGGCTAGCTAAACGTACGTTTTGACCATTACGACCAATCGCTTGCGCTAGGTTGTCAGCTTCAACAGCAATTTCCATTGTGCGCGTATCTTCATCCATAACGATTGAAGCTACTTCAGCCGGTGCCATAGCGTTGATTACGAACTGTGCAGGGTTATCATCGTAAAGTACGATATCAACACGTTCACCACCAAGCTCTGAAGACACAGCTTGAACACGTGCGCCACGCATACCAACACATGCACCTACAGGGTCGATACGCTTGTCGTTTGATTTTACAGCGATTTTAGCACGAGAACCAGGGTCACGTGCAGCACCTCTAAGCTCAATCATTTCTTCGCCAATTTCCGGAACTTCAATACGGAATAGTTCCATCAACATTTCAGGCTTAGAGCGCGTAACAAATAGCTGTGCACCACGCGCTTCAGGCTTCACTTCATAAAGTAGACCACGTACACGGTCACCTGGACGGAAGCTTTCGCGCGGTAGCATGTCTTCACGGTAAATTACCGCTTCAGCATTGTTACCAAGATCGATAACGATAGCATCACGTGTTGCTTTTTTTACAACACCTGTCACTAGCTCGCCTTTTTGGTCTTTATATGCATCAACAACTAATGCGCGCTCAGCTTCACGTACTTTTTGTACGATTACCTGTTTCGCCATCTGTGTAGTGATACGGTCAAATTTAATTGATTCGATCTGCTCTTCAACGTAATCACCTAACTGAATGTCAGGCTCATCCACTTGCGCCGCTTCAAACGTAATCTCCGCATATGGATTTTCTAGTGAACCGTCTTCTTGTGGTTCAACCGCTTTCCAACGACGAAAAGTATCGTACTCGCCCGTTTTACGGTCGATAGTAACGCGTACTTCGATTTCACCGCCGTGCTTCTTTTTTGTTGCTGTCGCTAGTGCGAACTCTAATGCTTCAAAAATCTTTTCTCTTGGGACCGCTTTTTCATTGGAAACAGCTTCTGCCACCAACAATATTTCTTTTGCCATAGGTAATGCCTCGCTTGCCCTTGTCCTTCGCACTCAAAGTTAGAATTTTGCGATGATATTGGCACGCTCAATGTTGCTCAACATCAAGATAAACTCCTGAGCGTCAACTTTTAACGTGATCATATCGCCATTAACTGCTACTAAGTCGCCTTTAAAGTTACGGCGACCTTCTTGCGGAAGTTTAGTACGCAAACGTACTTCCTCTCCCACTGCTGCTTCATAGTGAGCTTGTTTGAATAATGGTCTGTCAACACCGGGAGAAGATACTTCCAAACTATATTCGTTCGTAATCGGGTCTTCGACATCTAAAATTGCACTAACTTGACGACTCACTTCCGCGCAGTCATCTACATTAATGCCGTTTTCATGATCGATATATACACGAAGTGTAGAATGACGACCAGCTTGCACAAACTCAAGACCGAGTAATTCAAAGCCACACGCAGCAACTGCAGGCTCTAACATTTCAGTCAAATCTTGCTCGAGTTTTGACACAGAACTCCTCCATACAAACAAAAAAAGGGCTAAAAGCCCCAAATCATAGCTGCTTGATCTTGGGCTCAGAATACACTTTGCGCCAGATACAACAACGCCCCGAACCAAGCGGGGCGTCACACGAATAACAAACTGTGTGGCCAAAGGCCGTGCTTGGTTTGCGAGCTATCTCAGCCAAATTAAGTATCAACTTATTAAACAAAAAGCTGATGCTTAAACGCAAAACGCGCATTACAAGGAATGCGCGAAATCAAAGAACTCAATCTTTAACTTGGTTGCGGGAGCCGGATTTGAACCGACGACCTTCGGGTTATGAGCCCGACGAGCTACCAGGCTGCTCCATCCCGCGCCAACACATAAAATTGTTTTACTTCTACTTTTCAAAGAAGTGGCAATCGGATTTGAACCGACGACCTTCGGCACTTTACCAAATCAAGCGCCCGACCATCTATCGAGCAACTCCATTCTACACCGAAACATAAAATTGTTTT
>NZ_PNDS01000083.1 GCF_005886535.1 Pseudoalteromonas sp. S2755 | reverse complement strand
TTCTTATGCGCAGCTCAGGTTGATTAGGCTCTCTGAAAAAGTCTCATTGACTGAGAAAAAGATAGCAGAAGAATCCATCAAGATATGTAAAGACCTCATCGACTATGACATTTCCGATACGCACGCTGCAGTTTATGCGTTTTTCTCCAAATTCGAACGCTTAGAAAAGTTTAAAAGTCGTATGTATATCGAAGCATTGCGAGGTGAGAGTAAAGCCGTTCTAAACATGGCAGAAAACTCCCACCACAAAGAGTTTGTTATATTAACTCCCGAAGTAATCTTAGATGATTCACCCACGTCATGGTTGCTTGACCATAAGAATCTTTGCCGCAGCAAAATTATAACGATGAGAAAAACCTAACAATGCATAGATAAAGGGCTTAATTGCCCTTTATTTTTTCCAAAAACAACTGCTTTTGTTCAGGGGTTGCTTGTTGCCACCAATAGTCCAACATGCCAACCACATCTGGATGTGCTGACTTAGGCGCCGCTGGCGTTACGGCTCTTGTGGTAGTGCTTGGCGTTGAATAACGAGGTGCTGTGGATGTTGAAGGCTCACTTGCTATCGCTGTCGTTAATTTAGGTCTTTCTTGTGTCACCACCAATGTTGTCGCTAACGATTCGTTGGGTGCTTGCAACATAATCAACGGCTGATCTGCAAATGCCTTTGCCGCAACCACATTGTCAGGTCGGTTAAATTCAACCTGATACTCGCCGTCTTGATCGATACTTACTTTTGCCCAAAATGGCTTCGACTCTATGGTTTCGTGGTCGTCATAGCCCACTTCATACAAGTCGGTGTAACGCATTTTGACCGCATACTCCCCTTTTGCCAAGTCCAACTCTCGCACTTTGGAGAAGAATGAGTGTTCAATGGTTTTATCATCAACTTGCAAGGGAATAATTTCTTCAGGAAAACTTAGCAACGCAGCCTGTGAAAGCGGTGATAACAGTAAAACAGCGGTCGCAAGCGTATATTTTAAGCGCATCTATTCACTCCTTCGTGAGTACCAAATCATTATACCTAGATGAGATTACTGCATACCTGCTTATATCTCTACCCTTTTAATTGATGCGCAGCGGGATAACGCACCAAACCTATTGAGTCTCCTTGAGAGTTAGCTATGCTAGAGCAATTCAATATACAGATAAGGAAGGACCATGAGTTCAGAAACTATTTTTACCAAAATTATTAATCGAGAGATCCCAGCAGACATCGTTTACGAAGATGAACAAGCACTCGCGTTTAAAGACATTAATCCACAAGCACCATTTCATGTCTTAGTTATTCCTAAAACAGCAATTGCAACCATCAATGACGTGACTGAAGAAAATGCTCATCTTGTTGGTCATTTGTATGTTGTTGCAGCTAAATTAGCGAAAGAGCACGGCTTTGCAGAAGATGGTTATCGTGTAGTGATGAACTGTAATGATCACGGTGGTCAAACCGTATATCACCTTCATCTACATGTATTAGCTGGAAAAGAAATGGGCTGGCCGCCTTATCAAAATACGAAAAAAGTATCAGTTTAGATTATTCTCTGTTAAGCAATGTAAATAAGTAAGTTATTAACAGAAATTGTTAAAAGCTTACTTATTTCAACAAATTACATTTCAATACATATTCTGTACATAATTTCGATTTATTATTTCACTTTGTTATATAGCGGATTTCTCTATCTTGTACTAAAAATTCTAATACAAAAGGTCTGAATCCCATGTTAGCATTGAGAAATCGGAAAAATTAGAGTGTGTCCTAAAATGAGCAGTAGTGCTTTTTTGTTATTAGATAAAGAACCGGTTAACACCATTGGTATCAATGTGTTACAACCTTTGTTAAAAACCCAAGGGTTGGATGTTACGACTGGAACTGATATCTCAGATGTGCCTGAAGGCACTCGATTACTTTTCATCGAAACCGCAGTGAACGATTCTTGGGGTCAATTAAAAGAACAACTAGTCAACCTCAAAGTCAAATGCGATATCGTACTATTCAACTTAGATGAAAACCCGGAGCTGGCCAATCGTGCGCTGCTAAGCGGGATTCGTGGTGTCTTCTACACGACAGATAATGCCGACGTGCTAATGAAAGGGATCCGTTTGTTGCTTGAAGATCAACTGTGGTATCGCCGTGACGTGATGTGTAATGTGCTAAATCGCATGCTGCAATTTAATAAAGATGCATTACATAAACTAACCGAAGGTGATATCGAACCTGTGAAACTCACTAAGCGAGAAAAAGCAATTATCGCGCTAATGAGTAAAGGTGCGAAAAACAAAGAGATCGCTGAAGAGCTAAATATCAGTCCACATACGGTGAAAACGCATTTGTACAGTGCATTTCGTAAAACCAAATGTCGTAACCGTATCGAACTCCTTTCGTGGGCTCAGCAGAATATTCCTGACGAGATCCGCTAAGCTTCATATGTCTTTAACCCGCTGACGCAAGTCGGCGGGGGCAAGACAGCGCTGACATCACGATATCGAGGCTTCTGCTTCATACGGGCTTTACTGCCTTGGCGAATACCTCTATGCTAAGTTTTTTCGCAACTGAAAGCAGCCTTAGGTACATGCTCGACCCAAAAACCCTCTACCTAACCAGTCTCGTCATGACAGCAATGATGGCACTCCTTACCTTTTTAACATGGCGAGCAAATAAAAGCACACCCGGAACACTGCTCTATATTTTTTACCCTCTGGTTTTGCTCTGTGCGATTTCTTCCTTTGCATTACATGGCTATTTTGACAACTGGGAAACTATTCCCATTGCTAATACCTTGCTGTTCGCGGCTTCCATCATCCACTGCATGGCGATAAGGCAATTTTTAGGGGTGAAAGGCTCATCCTTTAAAGTGTTTCTCGGCGTGACTGCTGGGCTCTTCATTTTGTTGATGTACAGCAGTATTTTCTCTCCAAACTTGAGAGATAGGATCCTTATCTCGGACTTACAACACTTAGCTGAAGCAACACTCCTGCTCTATTTCTTTATTCGCTTTGCACGAAATAAATACCCTAACGGTAGCATAGTCTATATCACCATTTTACTTATTATATTGGTGATATTTACCGGCAGAACCCTATTAATGGGAGAAGTAACGCATTTCACGCTTTTCAAAGAGAACTGGTTTAGCATCACTATTTTCTTCAATGGCGTTCTTGCACCTATTTTTTATGCAACAGGTATGGCGCTGTTATGTAACGAGCAAAGAGAACAAAACCTTAATAAATTAGCATTGAAGGCTCAACAAGACCTTGAGCTGCGCGGTATGTTTTTATCAACGATCAGTCATGAGATACGCACTCCGCTTAACGGTATCTTGGGTAGCGCCCAACTCGTACTGGGACGCACAAAAGATAGTCGCAACAAGGCCTACTGTGAGGCCATCGTAAACTCTGCTGAATCGCTAAACTTATTGATTGATAAAGTACTAGACTACGCCAGTTTAGAGCAAAGTGATGAGGCCTTGTACGAAGAAGACGTTGAGCTTAGAAGTTGGCTACAGAACCTTTGCTTATTGTTAAGTCCGCTTGCAGAGCAAAAGAAGCTGCACTTTGAATTGGTGTACGAGCTGCCCGATCAAGTGTGCTATTACTTTGACCAACAAAAGCTGAGACAAATTCTTATCAACCTCGTTGGTAATGCCATTAAGTTCACTGATAAAGGGGAAGTAAAACTCAAAGTTGAGATTTTAAAAGACCAACAAATTGAGCATAAAGTGCGCTTTAGTATCACGGACTCAGGGCCTGGTATTGATAGTGAAGATATTAATAAACTGACCGAGCCTTATGTACAAAGCAATGCAGGTAAAATTAAGGGGGGTACAGGCTTGGGTCTTGCCATTACCAGTCGCCTACTCAACCGTCTGAATTCACAGCTAGATATTCAAAGTGAGCTTAACAAAGGCAGTACATTCAGTTTTGATTTACTGCTAAATATTGGTGAACTGAGCTTAGTTGAGCAGCGCCCGCTGCACGATAATTGTATCACTGGTCTGAAAGTACTGTTGGTAGAGGACTTAGATCTCAACCAAAAAATCGCTATCGAGTTTATGGCAGAAGACGAGCATAAGGTTAAACTGGCAACCAATGGTAAAAGCGCCATCGAAATGCTAATACAGCATCATTTCGATGTAGTGTTGTTAGACATGAACTTACCCGACCTTTCCGGGCAAGAAGTATTAAAGCAGCTACAAAACTGTGAGCATAAAAACAAACGAACCCCTTTCCTAGCCTTTACTGCTAGCCTCAGCCCAGACGAGGTAAAAGAATACTTGGCACTCGGCATTCGCGATATTGTTGGTAAACCGATAAAGCAAGAAAAATTACGCCAAGCGCTCAGCGAGTCTCAGTCTCCTAAAAAAGCCAACGTCAGCGTGGAATTGCCCGATACTCTTTACGACGAAACAGCCGTAAATGCTTTGAAATCAGGATTTAGTGAAGATGAAGTCTCTTCGATATATAACGAGTTTGTGTTGTCAGCCCGCAATAAACTCATCCATATTCAGCAGCTATTAGAGCAAGATGAAGATCAATGTATTAGACAGCTTCATCGTCAAGCCAGCACCGCCTTACAACTCGGATTTAATCGCTATGGCTCAAACTTGAAAAAAGCAGAGCGCCGCTTATTGGATGGTAAATCCTGTCATGATGAACTCACAGAAGCCATGACGCTATGGCAAGACAGTCTCGCAGCATATCTCCACTTCGTTCGTAAAGAGGCACTGGGTTAATCGTCATTAAACGCATGTTGTTCGACATCATAATAAAACTTGTTCATGCTTAGCGAGCATTTACATTAACGCTAATTTAACCGAGGCAAACCGCTCGCCTTGGGCAATAACTATAAAATTAAGGGAACATCTATGTCATTTTTTAAATCACCATTAGCCATTGCTATTGGTGCTGCTGTGATTGGTTTGGCTCAGCCAGCCAGCGCTGATGATGCCGTTACAGCCACGCAAACAGAAGAGAAGTCAACCAAAGGCTGGGATGTGCTCAACCCACCAGGTGAAAAGCAAACTATCACCATTGATACCAACGAAACCACATGGAGTAACTTAGATGTTAGCCCTGATGGTAAACACATCGTCTTTGATATGCTTGGCGACCTTTACATCATGCCAATTGGCGGTGGTAAAGCAACAGCCTTAACATCCGACATGGGCTGGAACATTCAACCTAAGTTTTCGCCTGATGGTAAATACATCGCGTTTATCTCCGATCGCGCAGGTGGCGATAATCTGTGGGTGATGGACGTAGATGGTCAAAACCTGCGTCAGGTGTCAAAAGAAGTGAATAATATTGTTCACAACCCGGCATGGTCGCCTGATGGTCAATACATTGCTGTTAAGCAAGGTCAAGTAACGGGACGTACCATCCCTGGTGGCTCTATTCGTATGTATCACATCAGCGGTGGTAAAGGCGTGTTAGTCCGCGAGCGTCTACATGGTGCAAAATCGCAAAAGAACGTTGCAGAACCCGCTTTTTCTCACGATGGCAAGAAAATCTATTACTCTGTTGATGCAACCTCAGGCGTGCGCTGGGAATATAACAAAAACTCGCTCGACGCTGTTTTCGAAATTCGTAGTTGGGATTTAACAACCGGTGAAGAAGAGACCGTGATCCGTGGTGCTGGCGGTGCTATTCGTCCAACTGTCAGTCCTGATGGTAAATCTATTGCGTTTGTTAAACGCGAAGATGACGGTAACGAAATGGTCGGTTCCTTATATATTAAAGATCTACACTCTGGCGTCGAAACTCGTGTTTATGCAGGCCTTGATCGCGATTTACAAGAAGCCAATGGCGCACATGGCAACACGCCTTCTTTTGCTTACACGCCGGATGGTAAATCCCTCGTTTTTTGGGCGAAAGGGGTATTCAACCGCGTTAATATTGCATCGCACGAGGTCAACGTCATCCCTACTCGCGTTGTCGCTGAAAAACAAATCACACCGGCACTACGCTTTGCGGTAGATGTCGCACCTGACACCTTTAAAGTCAAACTTGCACGCTGGTCTCAAATTTCTCCTGATGGTGAAACAGCACTATTCCAAGCGCTTGGCTACCTTTACGTAAAAGACATTGCGTCAGGCAAAGTAAAACGCCTCACTAAGCAAACCGACCACTTTGAGTTCTACCCAAGCTATTCTCGCGATGGCAAGTCTATCGTTTACACAACTTGGAATGATAAAGACTTAGGCGCAATACGTGTTGTATCTGCAAACGGTGGTCAAGGTAAAGTGATCACCCAAGAAGCCGGTCACTATATCTCACCAAGCTTTTCACCAAATGGCAAAAACGTGCTATTTAAAAAGGTAACCGGCGGCTACTTGCTAAGCGGTGACTGGTCAATGCACCCTGGTATTTATCTAGTTAATGCTAACGGTGGTGAAGCAAAACGCATTACTAAAAGCGGTGACAACCCGCACTTTGGAGCAGACTCTGAGCGCATTTACTTCTCAACCATGAGTGATGAAACACATCGCGAACTAAAAAGTGTTAACCTCAATGGTCAAGAAGAACGTAGCCACTTCAAAGGTGATTATGTCTTTGATTTTAAAGTCTCTCCAAATGGCCAATACGTTGCATTTATCGAACATTTCAATACGTTTGTTGCACCTTTTACCAGTACAGGTAAAACCTTATCCATTAACAAGGGTGAGAAAGCTTTCCCAGTTAAGCAGGTGTCAAAGTATTCTGGTGATTTCCTAAATTGGAAAGCAGACAGCAGCGCGCTAACTTGGGCATTTGGTCCCACACTTTATCAGCGCAAACTGACTGATACTTTCGCTTTCATCGATGGTGCATCTGACAACACCGATGAGCTAACCGCTGAAGGCATCGACTTGAGTTTTGAGCAAAAAGCGGATAAGCCTGAAGGTATGATTGCGCTAGTTGGCGGTAAAGTAGTAACCATGCGTAATGCTGAGAACGAACAAGAAATCATCGATAATGGTGTTATCCTAATCAAAGAGAATCGCATCGTTGCAGTCGGTAAGCAAGGTGAACTAGACGTTCCTAGCACAGCTAAAGTAATGGATATTAGCGGTAAAACCGTGATCCCGGGCCTTATCGATGCCCACGCACATGGCAGTTACGGTAGCTATAACCTACAGCCACAGCAAAACTGGAATCAATATTCTAATCTTAGCTTTGGTGTAACGACTATCCATGATCCATCAAATAACTCTGCCGAGGTATTCTCTATGGCTGAGCTACAAAGAGCGGGTCTAACGGTCGCGCCACGCACCTATTCTGTTGGACGTATTTTGTATGCTGGACACGCGCCGGGTTATAAAACACCAATCAGTAACCTTGAAGACGCAGAGTTCCACGTTAAACGCCTAAAAGACGCTGGCGCTATTTCAGTGAAGAGTTACAACCACCCTCGCCGTGAGACACGTCAGCAAGTATTGGAAGCGGCGAAGAACATGGAAATCATGGTTGTACCTGAAGGTGGTTCAAAATTCCAACACAACATGAACATGATAGTCGATGGTCACACTGGTGTTGAACATGCCCTACCGATCCCGAATATTTACTCTGATATTGAACAAATGTGGGGGCAAACAAACGTAGGCTTTACGCCAACTTTTGTTGTTGCCTATGGCGGCATCTCTGGCGAAGAGTACTGGTATCAACACACTAATGTGTGGGAAAACGAGCGCTTAATGAGCTTCGTTCCTGAGTATGTGGTAAAGCCAAGATCAATTCGTCCAAGCAAAGCGCCTGAACGCCACTATAACCATATCAATGTCGCTAAAACCGCAAAGCAGCTTCGCGATAAGGGTGTGACTGTACATATTGGTGCTCACGGCCAGCGTGAAGGTTTAGCTGCACATTGGGAATTATGGTCTATGGCACAAGGCGGGTTTACACCTTGGCAGGCGCTTCGCAGCGGTACAATCGACGGTGCAAGATATCTAGGTATGGACCGTGATCTTGGTACGATCGAACAAGGAAAACTTGCCGATCTTGCCATCATAGATGGTGATGTGCTGTCTAACATCCGTGATTCAGAGAAAGTTGCCTACACCGTGATCAATGGCCGTGTCTACGATGCAGCAACCATGAATGAAATCGGCAACTATGACAATAAACGTCAGCCTTTCTTCTTTGAAAATGGCGCGCAAACCCAAATGCACCCAGCAACTGCTGAGTACATGGAAGAAAAAGCCCATACCTATCATTGGAAACACTAATACGTAGCACGATTGCAGCGTGAACCGCTAAATTTACAAGCCCGGCTATCTGGATAGCCGGGTTTTTTATTTTTTGTCTAGATCTTAATCAATACTGTTCTATGCTGTTATAGGTACTTCCATAGCAACAGGGAATTAGGTTATGTCTGGGCTTTCGCAATTTTTTAACTCTCTTAATTTAACTAAAAAGCTGATTTTTGCATTTCTAATCGTCGCGCTAGTGCCATTAATAGTAATTATTTCAATCGCACTTAATACCGCATCGAATGCCATGACAGCGCAAGTTTATTCTCAACTTGGTGCTGTTAGTGAGATCAAAAAAAGCGCGGTTAATCGCTACCTTAAGACAGTTGAGGATAAACTTGATGCCTTTACAGCAAACCCCTTGCTTCCTGTGATTGCACAAGAGTTTATTACCAGCTTTCCTAGCGCTCAGGCTGATATTAACTATGCCAAATTATCGCGATTCTACGATGAAGTGTTCGTACCTAAGTTCAATCAAGAAAACCCCGAAGATACGAGCACAGCAAAGCTAATTAGTGACATTTCAGAGTCTGGGCTTGCGCTGCAAGCACGCTACCTAGCAAGCAATCCCTACCCTGTTGGTGAAAAGTACAAATTGATTGAAACCGGTCACTTAGATAGTTATGACCTTGCTCACCGCAGTTACCATCCATATATGCTTAATATCGCCGATATTTACGAGTTTTATGATATTTTTATCATCGACCCAAGTAACGGGAATATTGTCTACTCTGTATTTAAAGAGGTCGATTTTGCTACGTCACTAGAGTCGGGTCCTTATGCCAATAGTAATCTCGCTTCTCTTTATCGAGAACTGAAGGGCTCAACGGACCCAAAAGCCACTGCGTTTGCAGACTACAAACAATATCTCCCCTCCTATAATGCACCCGCTAGTTTTATCGCCAAACCGATTGTGGTGAATGGCCAAACCGTTGCAATTATAGCTGCACAATTATCTATTGATGCCATCAATGCCATTATGACCGAGCGAGAAGGCTTAGGCGAAAGTGGTGAAACCTACCTAGTTGGCCCTGAAGGTCTGATGCGTTCAGACTCATTCTTAGATCCACAACATCATTCCGTGGTCAATTCATTTCGATACCCTGAACGCGGCCGGGTAGCAACACTTGCAGTCTCTCAAGCATTGAATAATAAATCTGGACAACAAGTTATTCAGGACTATAACGGCGAAGCCGTGTTATCTGCTTATACACCGGTAGAGGTCTTTAATACCCGCTGGGCACTACTTGCCGAGATGGACGAGTCAGAAGCATTCGCTTCCATCACTTCACTCTCTCAATATCTGATGATTATTTTAGCCGTTACTATAGTATTAGTACTGATCGTCGCCTACTGGTTCTCAAAAACGCTTACCAAACCTGTTCACGAATTGGTGGAAACCATGAAGTTGGTTGAACAAGAAGGCAACTTTTCTTTGCGAGCCCCGATTCGAAGTCATGATGAAATAGGCAACAGTGCACAAGCATTTAATTCATTACTGGATGCTTTGCAGCTTTCTATCACAGAAGCTAACCGCGTCATGAATCAAATGGCTTCGGGCAAGTTTGAAGAGCGTATAAAAGTACCTTGTCGAGGCGAACTAGAAACCTTAAAAGATGCCACTAACCACTGCGCCAATACCTTAAGTCGAGCTATTTCTGAGCTCAATGAAATTTCCATTGATATGGCAAATGGTCAGTTTGATACCAAACTTAATGCTCCGATGTCTGGCGACTTAGACCTGCTCAAAAATAATATCAATGATTCCTTGTCTTCGATTAATTCAACCATGAACGGTATAGTTCATGTGATGGCCAATATTGAGCAAGGTAACTTTAAGGAACAAGTAACCGTACCCGCTAAAGGAAAATTAGCGCAACTCAAAGATTCGGTAAATAATTCCGTACGTAGCCTTAGCAGCGCGATTGACGGTATCAGCACGATTATGTCTGCATTGCGTCAAGGCAACTTCTCTGCGCAACTTGATGCTCCACTCGCAGGCCAATTAGAGACGTTAAAGCAAGATATCAACTCCAGCATGGCAAACCTAGACGAAGTGATGAAAGAGATCGGCGCTGTAATGGCTGGTGTCAGCAATGGCGACTTTAAACAACAGGTAGATGTAGTAGCAACAGGCCAATTAGCTCAACTTAAAGATGATATCAATGCTTCCGTCACCGCAGTTGATGTTGCTATCTCAGAAATCTCAACAGTGATGATGGCAATTAGTCATGGTCGATTTGATCGCACCATTCAATCTGCGATGTCTGGCCAGCTTGACAATCTTAAAGGTGATATCAACCGTTCAGTCGAGAACCTAAATCAAGTTATTGAAGAACTCGGCAGCGTAATGGGCGCAATGTCCGAAGGAGACTTTAGTCAAAAAATAGAGTTGCCACTACAAGGTCAGCTGCAACAGCTCAAAGAGAGTGTAAATGATTCGACTTTACAGGTCTCTGGGGCTATCTCCGAAGTCAGCAGCGTGTTGGCTAACGTTGCTCAGGGTGACTTAAGTAATCAAGTAAATGGGGAATATTTTGGCGTGTTTAAGTCTTTGCAAAATGACACCAACACCACAATTAAAAAACTCACCAGTGTAATCGAAGGGATCCAAGCCGCAGCAAATTATGTTGCTCAAAGTGCCGGTGAAATCGCGGCGAGTAACACCGAAATCAGCCAACGCACAGAAGAGCAAGCAGCAAACTTAGAAGAAGCTAGTGCCAGCACTGGCAATATGTTAGATGAGCTCACTAAGGTTTCAAACCAATCTGGTGATGCTGTAGGACTGGCAACAAACGCAGAAAACATAGCCAAAGAAGGAGGTAGTTTATCTGCCCAAACCGTAGCTGCAATAATTGAAGTGAACAAAGCCAGTAAAGACATTAATGAGATTGTATCGGTGATTGATGGACTTGCGTTTCAAACCAACCTGCTGGCACTAAATGCTGCCGTTGAAGCGGCACGAGCGGGAGAAAATGGCCGTGGCTTTGCTGTCGTTGCAAACGAAGTACGAGAGCTGGCAGGGCGTAGCGCCGCTTCAGCAAAGCAAATCAAAGAAATTATCTCAAACAGTAATCAAAAGGTAGAGCAAGGGACTGAACTTGCCAATAGTTCCGGTGAAAAGCTGCAACAAATCGTTGGTGCCGTGAGTGATGTAAATAACAACATCATTAAAATCAATGAGTCGACTTCAATGCAGCAACAAGCCATTAAAGAAGTGGACTTGGTGGTGCAAAGGCTAACGGATCTTATTCAAGAAAACTCTGCAATTACCGAAGAAACGATGGCAGCGGCGAGGCAAATGGCTGAGCAAGCCCATGAAATGCGTACCCAGTTGAGCTATTTCCGTTTATCAAAGAATGATTATAGTGCCACTGGCAGAGAAGGTGAATTGCTTGTGCATCAATATAATGCATCTTAGAACCTGTTGATCTTTGATAGTTAAATCATGCCCAACTAAGCCTTTTAGTTGGGCATGTTATGCATGTACCAATGTGTATTATGCCAGCGTAAATTTATCCGCATCGAGATGGGCTGGAAATTTAGCTTTATACTGCTGCAAGTCGCTCAGTTTTAGCTTTACGGTAATAACTTCTGCTTGGTCATCTGCTGCCGAAACAAGACTATTACCATTGAAGTCAATCGCTTTTGTACCACCATTATGCGCAGTGCCATACCCATCTTCACCTACGCGATTTACCGCAAGCACAAAGCACTGATTCTCGATTGCACGAGCAGCCAGTAAAGTATCCCAATGATTTCGGCGTGCCGCTGGCCAGTTTGCAATATTAATCATAACCTCATAATCGTTCTGATTACGCTGAAATACTGGAAAACGTAAGTCATAGCAGATCTGCGGTAAGAATTTAATGCCTTTTAATTCGAACACTTCACGGTGCTCACCAGCAACCACAAAATCCCCCTCATTACCCAAACAAAATAAGTGTCTTTTGTCATAATGAAGTATCTTTCCATCCGGCTGGCACCACACCATACGGTTGGCCTTTTTATCTCCTTGCGGAACCAGTACGCTGCCTGCTACAACAGCCTGAAAGCGCTGAGCACATTGCTGTAAAAACTCGATGGCTGCATCAGCATAGCGCTCAACATCCGGCTCTTTTACGGCGAAGCCAGTAGCAAATGTTTCTGGTAGAAAAATTAAATCGCTTGGCTCGACATTTTCTAGCAAACGTTCAATATGAGTAAAGTTGGCCTCAGGTGAAAGCCACTGGATATCTGTTTGAACAAGGGTAACGGTTAAAGTTGACATAAGCGTTTTGCAGCCTCTTCTAATGTCTGGTTTTCCTTAGCAAAGCACAATCGTATGACCTTGTCTTCAGGTGCTTGTTGGTAAAAAACACTGAGTGGCACTGCCGCAACCCCAACCTCTTCCACCAGATAGCGACAAAAGGCAACATCATCAAGATCAGAAATTTCACTGTAATCCAAAAGCAAAAAATAAGTCCCTTCACTTGGTAATAGCGTAAATCGGCTTGACGCTAACGCCTTAACCAGCACATCGCGTTTTTGTTGATAAAATCCACTCAGCTCATCAACGTGCTCAGGGTGTTCAGCAAGCATATCAGCCAATGCAAGTTGTGCCGGAGTGAAACTTGAGAACGTTACATACTGATGGATCTTTCTAAACTCAACAGTCATTTGCTTTGGCGCCACACAGTAACCCATTTTCCAGCCAGTACTATGAAAAGTTTTACCAAAGCTTGAGATCACAAACGCACGCTCAAACAATGCTGGATCAGTTAATGCGCTCAGATGAGGCAAACCATCAAAGGTAATATGCTCGTATACTTCATCACTGATCAATAACAAGTCATGTTGATTTAGCAGCTGTTTTAGTTGCTCTAAATCTGACGGCTTTAGCGTTTTAGCCGACGGGTTATGCGGTGTATTGATGATAATAGCACGGGTATTTGGGTTGATACTCGCTGCGACTTGTTGCCAATCAATTTGGTAATGCGGCGCAGTCAATGCAATATGTACGGCTTTTCCGCCAGCAAGTTCAATTGCAGGCTCATAAGAGTCGTAAGCTGGATCGAATACAATAACTTCGTCCCCTTCAGATACTATTGCCTGAATTGCCACGAAGAGTGCTTCCGTTGCACCCGAGGTCACCGTGATCTGTTCTTGTCCTGAAACCCTCACCTGATAACGACGTTCAATTAATGCCGCAACTTGTGCTTGCAAGCTCGGTACGCCGGCAGAAGGCGAATACTGATTTTGACCTTCGCCAACATAGTGGCTCAGTTGCGATTTTAGGTAATCAGGCGCATCAAACTCCGGAAAGCCTTGCGATAAGTTGATCGCACCATGCTCGTTCGCTAATGCCGTCATTTGGCTAAATATACTAATTCCAACCTGAGGTAACTTACTTTTCACTGCAACACTCTCTTTCTTATGGTGCTAATCGTGAGTGGATGCTATCATTGCTCAAAATAGATGTATAGCCGTCCAAACGCATTTAATTTATAGGTGTTAACTATGCACACACAAGCCGCAAAACTCGCGCTTATCGACGCAGGAGCTTGGGTTGCTCAGCAAGGCTGGGTTCCCGCGACTGGTGGTAATTTCTCTATCAAAACAGACTCTGGCTTTGTTGTCACGGCCAGCGGCTTTGATAAAGGTAAATTAACACCAGAACAATTTCTAGAATTAGACGCCACAGGCACCATCATTGCCGGTAGTGGCAAGCCTTCAGCCGAAACTGCATTGCACCTAAAATTATATGAATTATGCGTGGGTGCACAGTGTATATTACACACTCATTCCGTTGCTGCGACTGTGTTGTCGCGATTTATTCAAGGCGAGCAATTTCAGATCTGTGGTTATGAAATGCAAAAGTCACTGTCTGGCATTCAATCCCATGAAGAAACCTTATCCATTGCTATTTTTGATAACGATCAGGATATAGAGCGGCTAGCACAGCGCGTGGCGCAATCTCATCAAACTACACCGGTTATACACGGTGTATTGATCCGAGGTCACGGGTTATACGCAGTGGGCCGTACAGTGCAAGAAACGCGTCGTCATATTGAGGGCTTAGAGTTTTTATTTGCCTGCGAATTAGAACGCATTAAATTGGAGGGGCGCCAATGATCAAAGCCATTTTAACAGATATTGAAGGGACAATTACCCGTATCTCATTTGTTAAAGAGATACTATTCCCGTATGCCGCTGCGCATTTACCGCAATTTATTCGCGACCATCAGCATGACGCCGCCGTTGCCGAGCAAATTAGTGCCGTCAGAGCAGAATTGGATAATACCAACGCTGATATTGATACCGTGATTGCCGCACTACTTGAGTGGATCGCCGCAGATAAAAAAATCACGCCATTAAAACAGCTTCAGGGTCTCGTTTGGCAGTTTGGCTACAAAAACGGCGATTTTACCGGACATTTGTACGAAGATGCCTACCAGTTTTTAACACAACAAAAAGCGGATGGCCGCAACCTCTACGTGTATTCGTCGGGTTCAGTGAAAGCGCAGCAGCTACTTTTTGCGCACTCAGACTATGGTGATATTCGCCCGCTATTTAGTGACTACTTTGATACTAAAGTGGGTGCCAAGCAGGAAGTCTCGGCGTATCAGAATATTATTGCAGCCCTACCGTACCAAGCAGAGCAAATCCTCTTTTTAAGCGATATTGTTGCCGAGCTAGACGCAGCAAAGGCCGCTGGTATGCACACATTACAGCTGTTTAGAGATGCACAAGCAACATCAGCTAAACATCCAGTTATACCAAGCTTTGACCATTTTGATGAAGGGGCATTTTCATGAGTCAACTGACTATCTACCAAGAACAGAATCCAAGCCAAGCTTTGCAACAAGAGCAAGACGCAAACATCATCGCATCTTTGCTCGCAGAGCAAGGCGTACGCTTTGAGCAATGGCAAGCTAACACCGATATCACAGCTGAAATGTCACAAGACGACATTATTAGTGCCTATCAGAGTGATATTGAAAGATTAAAAGCGCAAGGCGGTTATCAAACTGTCGACGTGATTTCACTCGCAAAGGGCAACCCTAGTGCCTCGGAGTTGCGACAAAAATTTCTTTTTGAACATACTCATAGCGAAGATGAAGTGCGTTTTTTTGTTAAAGGACAAGGGCTATTCTGCTTACACTTAAACGATAAGGTTTACCAAGTTTTATGTCAGCAAGGTGACCTAATCTCAGTACCAGAAAATACGCCTCATTGGTTTGATATGGGTAGCGATCCAGAATTTACCGCCATTCGCCTATTCAATAATCAAGAGGGTTGGGTTGCAAAAAGCACGGACTCTGAAATTGCAAAACAGTTTCCATTACTTGATTAATACAAGTCTAAATACTCACAGTGTCAACGAAGCGCTGTGAGTGCTTGCTTACTCATGTTAGGCTCACAACCTTCAACAAAATACACACCGATATGGTTATCACGATAAGCGTGATTATATTTACCGAAAAAATCTGCTTGAAACTTAAATCCAGCGTTATCCAACTCAATCAAAAGTTTATCCACCACATCCCACGACATGGTCAGTGGTGAAAAAAGCAGAGTATTTGTGTGCATGCCGATTGGAATTTCGGCCTCAGAGGGCGATATAATTAAGCTATCTGTCGTATCGATAAACAATTGTTCAAACACCTGAGGGGGACAACTTGCAACTATATGGATGTAGGTTTTTTGCGGCTGAATAGAGTGGCAACTGCATAAGGCCAGTACAACCACACCAATAATGAACCATCCCTTCATTAGCGACTTTCCTTACTTCAAAATCCCCTTAGTAGTACAGCTTGTCCCCAAAAATAAAATGAAGATTTTGTGACTACTTCACGAAAAAAGCGGTAAGCAAAACGAATTTGCGTGCCAATAGCAGGCTATTAGCACGCAAATTCAACGTGATCAGCACCAAGTCAGTACCATAGAGGCGTTACATACTTAAATACTACAGAGTAATCAACAGCATGCTGCAATGTTCAGAAACAAAACTGTAGCTAATATAGCTTTAAATTACAAAGTTCTAAGTAGCTCTTCCTTCACTTCCATAAAAACTATAACTGCAGAGGTTTTTCTAGGAATGCGAGCACTTTCTTAAAGTATTTCAGGCGATGTTCCGGTTTATAGAAACCATGCCCTTCATCTTCAAGTAAGTAATACTGATAAGGCTTATCAGCCTTTTTCAGTGCATCAATTAAAGATTCCGCTTGTTCAATTGGCGCTCTTTGGTCCTCACCACCATGTACGATAAGGACAGGAACCTTAAGCTTATCGACATTATAGCTTGGAGAAAATGCTTTTAACTGTTTCTCATCGGTACCAAGTACACGTTCTAAATATGCGACCCCTGAGCTACGCTGAGCAACATCACCTTCTTCAAACATCAGTGGTAAATCGTATACACCAACAACACCGACTGCGCATTGGAATAAGTCGGGTTCTAATATTGCGCTTTGCAATGCAGAATAACCGCCAAAACTTGCCCCCATAATACAAATCCGCTTTTTATCGACGATACCTTTGGAGATTAAGTCACGGGTTCCATCAATGATGTCATATTGAATTTCCTTGCCCCACTTTTGGTAGCCAAGCGCTTCAAATGCATCTCCATAACCACCAGAACCTCGAAAGTTAACTTGTAATACAGCCATTCCTCTGCTCGCTAGCATTTGTACCTCAGGATCAAACTGCCAATAATCTCTTGGCCCATGAGGTCCACCATGCGGCATAACAATCAGAGGAAGGTTTTTCTTTTCTGCGTTTATTGGTGTTGTGAGATATCCATGAATAGTAAGTCCATCACGGCTTGTGAATTTAACAGGCTCGACTGTGGACATTTGATTTGGTTTAATCCAGCCTCTTGCAGACGCAAGATATTTCATCTTGTTGGCTTTGCTATCATAAAGGTAATAATCCCCTGGGTTGGTATCGCTGCTTGCGAATACAACCACTTGTCCACCATCTCTCGTGCTACTTACAATACGTATTTGATTTCCAGGGATCGAAGCTATCAGAGACTTTAAGCGTTGACTCCAATCAGCACTTTCATCAATAAATGCATAGGTAGGATATCCGGGGTCTAGTTCAATAGCGAAAGGGGATTTATCAATCGGATCTATCCATACTTTTGTTGGATCAACCACTTTATCTTGAAAAACATGAGTAAGTTTTTTGCTTTCTAAGCCCAATTTATAGAAGGCCATGGGCTCACCAGCCGTAGATGCTGAAAGATAAACTGACGTTCCAGATTTATCGAATCCATGCATCCAGAAATCATCTAAGTTGTTTTCTAATGTGAGCTCAGCCCATTTTGAGTCTGCTTCTTCACGGATGAACACTAATGAATTGCCATCATCATCCTCAGACACAACGGCGCGAACCTCTCCTTGGTGATCGGTCAAAAAGCGCCCCATTTTTTTTGGAGAATTTGTCACTTTGCGTCTGACACCAGTATGAACGTTAACCTCGTAAACTCGTGTGGTAGGCTCTTTCGAGCCAGTCCAAGGATAGGTCACAATCAACATCTTGTTTTCGTCATTGATCAAAGGGTCAAGAATATAAGATGTGCCATACAGCGGGGTAGCTTTGCGCAAACGAGACCCCGTTTGTCCCTCACCTTGGTAACCCACCAAATATTTACCACGGCTTCCATCTACATTTACGCCGAATAACTCACCATGAAACTCAGGGTGATCTTTCCAGCCTCTAATATATTCCTTTTCTAATACCACACGGTCATCATTCACCCATTCATAGCGGCCAATTTGAGCATTGTCATTGAATCGCACGGCGTGAATGAGTTTGAATTTATCAAGTTGTAAAAAACCTAATGTGTTTTTACCTTCCCTTTTTGTGATAAAGCTAAGATATTCTCCGTTAGGTGATATCTTTACATCGGAAAACTCACTACCTTTACTAAACGACTCTAGTGGTATTTCCTGTTTAGCGAATGCCTTAGCAGCTAAGGCCAACAACAGCAGAGCAATTAACTTCTTCATCCTGTTTTACTTTCTCCATTTATATCAAAGCACAAAATGGGTACAGTTTAACAAGATTTTGGATTTACGAGTAGTTAAAGTAATTACAAATGTTTAACTTTGTGAAAATACACCTTGGGCAACCTCATCAACCGTAAACAACCCCGTATCCAACACCCATCCGGTGATCAAACTCGCTGGCGTAACATCAAATGCTGGGTTATATACCTCGGCATTGTTGGGTGCCCATTGGCAATCACCAAAACTACCACTGACACCTGTTACTTCGCCTTTGGCGCGTTGTTCAATTGGAATGGCTGCGCCATTTGGACAACTGCTATCTAAAGTTGTGATTGGGGCGACCACATAAAAAGGAATATTATGGAAATGGGCTAACACCGCTAGATTATAAGTGCCGACTTTATTGGCGAAATCACCGTTTGCCGCAATCCTATCTGCACCCACAAAGATTTTATCGACTTTACCCGCCGCCATTAAACTCGCAGCCATATTGTCACAAATTAGCGTGTATGGGATTTGCCATGCATCTAGTTCAAACGCGGTAAGCCTGCCACCTTGTAACAGTGGCCTAGTCTCATCAACCCAAACATGAATGTCACCATGTTGTTTTGCAGCATGATGAATTACGCCAAGCGCGGTGCCTACACCTGCCGTTGCCAGCGCACCAGTATTACAGTGAGTAAGAATATTGTCTCCCGCATTCACAAGCTCCGCACCTATGTTTGCCATACGGTCGCATAGCGCAGTGTCTTCTTCAAATAACTGTTCAGCGGTTGTGATCACTTGTTGTTGCCAATCATTCGCTTGTAACGCTTCACGCAATCTCGCCATGCAGTACATTAAATTCACCGCTGTAGGGCGTGTTGCTTCAAGTTCATCTATCGAACGGGCAATTGTGTCTTTATCTTCTCCCTGTTCGGCAAGATAACCAATTAACAAACTTGCCGCTAAACCAATAAGCGGAGCGCCGCGGACCTTAAGTGTCAGAATTAGCTCGCTCATCGTCGCAACGTCGCGGCATTCATGCCACACCTGTTGATGTGGCAGTAAGTATTGATCCAATACCTGTACCACGCCCGATTCGAATTTAAGACTACGTGCAATTAAGGTTTTCATGACATCCCGCTCTTTCAAAGTGTACTAATGATATTTTACATCAAGATCTAAAGAAGTATAGACATCTAAACATTTAAAAATATAGAATGCTAATAGTAAATATCCACAAGGTGCAGAAACATGTCGAGCTACATTGAATTTGATGCAGAAAAAGTTATTGATTACATTACTAATTTAGGAAGCTTCTTCGATAAAGATGCAACCTTATCTTGTTATGAGTTTGGTGATGGCAATCTGAATTTGGTTTTCCGCGTACAAGATACGCAAGAAAATAGCATCATCGTCAAGCAAGCTTTGCCTTACGCTCGATGTGTGGGAGAGAGCTGGCCACTGACGTTAGACAGAGCCAGAATTGAAGCCAGTGTGTTACAACGCCATGGTGAGATCTGCTCAGATACCACAGTAAAAGTGCTGCACCACAATACAGAGCTTGCAGTAACGGTGTTGGAAGATCTTGGTCATCTACGCATTTTGCGCGGTGAATTAAACCAAGCGAACACCTTTGCAAGACTCAGTAAAGACGTCGCAAGTTACCTAGCGAAAACCAGCTTTTATCACTCAAGTTTTTACTTAACGCCGAGTGAAAAGAAAGCCCTAGTCGCCGAGTTCACCAACCCTGAACTGTGTTCGATCACTGAAGATTTGTTCTTTGACGACCCATACCGCGACGCTGAAAGAAACAACTTTCCTGCTGCATTGCAAGCGTCTGTGGAAATGCTGAGAAGAAATAAGACGTTATTAGTTGAAGTGGCAAAACTCAAAGCCCAATTTCTCAATGCACCAGAAACTTTACTTCATGGTGATGTCCATACAGGCAGTATTTTCGTCGATGCACACCACACTAAGCTAATCGATCCAGAGTTTGGCTTTTTTGGCCCCATAGGCTTTGATTTAGGCTCATTTATCGGCAATTTACTGCTTAACTACTGTGCCCAACATGCTCGTATTACCGCTCTGCCAAAACGTCGAAATATGCAGGTTTATTTACTCGATAGTATCGCCACCACCTTATCTAACTTCTATGCCACTTGGCTTGGACTGGCGAAAACACAAACACGCGATCTCTCATTGCAAGCAGATGGCTATGCGGAATACTTTCTCACTAAGGTATTGCAAGACGCGGTTGGTTATTGTGGGTGTGAATTGATCCGCCGCACCATTGGTCTCGCACATGTTGCAGACATAGATGCGATTGAAGATGAAGATGCGCGCTTAGCGGTACAACAGCGAGCGCTGCACTTAGGTGAACAGCTCATCATTAATGCCAATAAATGCCAAACAACCGATGATGTGTATCAGCTAATTATTAGTTTTGTAAACTAAACTAGCTTAGGCTAATAAAATGATAAAAGCCCAACGCCTTCACTTTGGGCTTTTTTATTTAATGGATAATCTCGATTACTTACGCGCTTGATTCATCGTGGTTTCAATATATTTGTCGATTTGGTCTTCAAGCACGAATAATGGCACAGAGCCATGACGTAAGATTTGATGGTGGAATTCACGGATATCAAATTGATCGCCCAATGCTTTTTCCGCTTTGCGACGTAGCCGCTTAATGGTTAGCTCACCAATTTTGTATGACAGTGCTTGAGCCGGCCACGAGATATAGCGGTCAGTTTCCGTTTTAACATTATGTAAGGACAGGGCAGTGTTGTCTTTCATAAAGTTCATCGCTCGCTCGCGACTCCAGCCAAACATATGCATGCCGGTATCTACAACCAAACGAGCCGCTCGCCACATCTCGTAGGTTAAACGTCCAAAATCACTGTAAGGGTCTTGATAGAACCCCGCTTCGATACCCAAAAATTCAGAATATAACCCCCACCCTTCACCAAAAGCTGAAATATATTCGTTACGACGATATTCCGGTAGGTAATCAAGCTCAGCATTCAAGGAGATCTGCAAATGGTGACCAGGCACGGCCTCATGTAGAGTCAATGCTTCTAATACGTACAACGGGCGCTTATCCAGCGCGTAGGTATTTACCCAATAGTAGCCTGCATCAGTATCACTGCGTGCCCCCGAATAACGCCCAGTCGTATATTTAGGCGCAATGCCCGCAGGTACTGGGGCGACACCGTATGGCTTTCTTGGTAATGTATGGAATAGCTTAGGTAGCTGAGCATCCATCTTCTTTGCTATATATGCAGCTTCTTTAAGTAACGCTTCGGGGGTTTTAGCATAAAACTGTGGATCGGTTCTTAAGAACTGCACAAAGTCGGCAAAAGATCCCTTAAAGCCTACTTTTTTAATAATTTTTTCCATCTCCGCACGGATCCGAGCCACCTCTTTGAGACCAAGTTCGTGGATCTCCTTAGGCGTCATATTCGTGGTGGTATAGTATTTCGCTCGATTCGCATAAAACGCCTCACCATTTGGTGTCGAAGAAATTCCAATTTCAGTTCTCGCGGCTGGACGATACTCATTAACAAAGAAATTAAGGTAATCTTGATATGCTGCGATCACATCCCCTTGAATAATCTTTTTGGCACGCTGTTGCAATGCTTTAAATTCGGCATCAGGCAAACCCGCTTGGTTTTGCGTAAACGGGCCATAAAACTCGGATTTTGTCACATCATCAACTATATAAGCTTCGATAGAACTTTCATAACCTTCAAGCACCGCTTTCGGCTGAGTCAGGCCAACCGCTATACCTTCTTTCATCCAGTCGATATTTTGCTTAAAATAGCGTGGAACCTGCTGCAAACGTGCCAAATATAGCTCGTAACCAGCACGTTTCTTAAAGTCATGACTCGAGATCATAAAAGATAGACCGGAATGAAAACCGTATTCCGAGGTGAGCGGCATATAATGGCTATGAAACCGATATTCATCGACGTTATTCTGCACTTGTGCACGCAATATCGTGAGATTGATTTGGTTTTCCTCACTTAGCGCTGAAGTGTCGATATTATCGAGCTGAGCCAAAAACTGTAGACGCTGTTGATTTGTGGTCGCCAACTTTTCTGCACTGAGGTTTGGTAGTAGAAACTCTGCTTTTGTATCACTGCGACCATAGGCGTTGTTATCACTTCTAAATTTCATAACGCTGCCAGCTATTTGAGTAAACTCAGCGTTATTGTCAGTTCCGGTAATAGCACAACCAGATAAGGCGACAGTTAAATAAACGGCGACGCTTGAACGCTTAGTCCATAGCTTTAATTTTGGTGATAACACGCTGATTTCCTCAATACTTTGTTGTTACTCAGCTCGCGGTAAAATAGCCAAAAGATCATGGTTATCCATCGTTCTGAGCTTTTGTTATGGTGAAATGAACTTTCTGCTAGTCAAAGTAGGAGAGTCCCGTAACAGATGCAACTTAATTCGACAGAATCACGAATATCTCAGATCGAATACAATTTACTCAACCTAGTAAAAATTGATGAGAAAATCAGCAATTCAACAAAAAAATGTAAATTTTCTATTTCAAAGACAAATTTTTTACTTTTAAATTCGGACGATACAGATTAATGTAGGTCTAGTGCAATTAGGACAAGAGTTACACCGAAGGAGTTGGTGGTAGTTCATTAACGTTTGATAATTAATTGTTGTGGTAAATGAAATGATGTTCCATGATCCCATGGCTGTTGCCCAAGAAAAAATGACACAGGTGTGCCTGTTTTTAGAGCAACATCATTTGCCGCCCACGCCTTTAAATTATCAGGTTGCTTATACCCATATTAGCGCCACGAACAAAGATCTCGACTGTGCCATCAATAAAGCCATCAAAGCACACACAAAAATAGACTGTGTATTCATTGAACAACTCTACTATCAGTTTCTAGATCAAGGACAAAAAACACAATCTGAACTGCTTGAAGGCGTTGATTCTTTGGTGACTGAATTACACGAAAATGCGGAAACCTCACAAAAGCAGGTTATTCGCTTTGCCCAACAAGTCAGTCAATGTGTGCATAATTTAGATGAACACAACATTCAAAAGAGTAAGCGCGCACTATCAACACTCACCAAACAAACTGAGCTATTGCTAAAACAGCACAAACAATTTAAACAAGCGTTAATAAAATCGCGTTTAGATTATGAACGTAATCAAAAGTTACTACTCGACTTGCGTAAACAACACTTATTAGACCCACAAACGGGTCTTTATAAGCGTCACTATCTTCATCAAAAAGTGTCCCTATGGCAATCGCAGCAAAAATCCGTCTGTGCGCTTTCTATACAAGTTGATAACCTTGACGACTTTTCAACACGGTTTGGTGATGTTGTGGGTGAAGTTGTGCTTAATCGTATCGCCAATAATATCAAACGTTATGTCGTTGAAAGCGGCTTACCTGGTCGCACAGGTAAAAAAGAATTCACGGTTATCCTTGCCGATGTAGATTTAGATACCGCGAGTGTTATCGCGGAAAAAGTGCGTAAAGGTGTTGAGCGATTAAAGTTTGTTAGCGCGAAAGGGAAAATTCCATTACCCAATGTGTCTCTGGCCCTTGGGATAGCCCAACTTGCACCAGAGCAAGACTTTAATGTGTTGGCAAAACGCGCAGGTTACGCGGCACAGAAAGCACACTCTCTCGGCCAACACTGTTATATTAGTCACTGATCCGCAATATCCTCTTTTGTTTGCATTTTCAACAATACAACACGGATAAGAAATTGCACCTAAGGCTACCAATCAAGTACACTAGCAAGCATAGTTGCAGAGTAATGATGGAACCCACATGAAAGAGTCACAAGACAATACTACCCACTTTGGATACAAAACAGTCGAGACCGACAAAAAAGCCTCTATGGTTGCAGACGTATTTCATTCTGTAGCTGCAAAATACGACATCATGAATGATCTGATGTCATTCGGTATCCATCGTTTGTGGAAGCGTCAAACTATTGCCTGCTCAGGTGTACGCGCTGGTCACAAAGTGCTTGATCTTGCTGGCGGTACGGGTGATTTAACTGCAAAATTTAGTGAGTTAGTTGGTGATAAAGGACAAGTCGTATTAGGCGATATTAACAACTCAATGCTGAAAGTAGGGCGCGAAAAACTACGCGACCTAGGACTTGTTAGCAATATCGAATACGTTCAAATGAACGCAGAAATGCTGCCATTTGACGACAATACATTTGATGTGATCACGATAGCTTTCGGTCTACGTAACGTCACAGATCAAAGCAAGGCACTTCGCTCTATGTACCGAGTGCTCAAGCCGGGTGGACGTCTACTGGTCCTTGAATTTTCAAAGACCGACAACGAAGCACTGGCAAAACTATATGACATGTATTCATTTACGCTACTTCCTGCGATGGGTAAATTGGTCGCGAATGACAGTGAATCTTATCGCTACCTAGCTGAATCTATTCGTATGCACCCTGACCAAGAGACATTAAAATCCATGATGGATGAAGCCGGTTTTGAACAAACTGACTATCAAAATATGACCGGAGGCATCGTCGCCCTTCATCGTGGCTTTAAATTCTAGGAGTTGTTGTGTTAGCTTCATTACTTGGCGCCGTACTTGAAACAGCTTTAAACAAAGGCCTTAAACTCTCACCTGAGCTAAAGCATGTGCTAAGTAAAGGCCAACACAAAGTGCTCAGTGTTGATATTCGAGATCAAAATACTTGTTTAGCTGTGACTTACACAGGCATTAACATTCATGTTCTGTGCCCTTTTGATGGCGAAGCCGATTGTTCAATTAGTGCCGATTTACCAACCTTGCTTGAGCTCAAAGATCCAAGCCAACTCACTGCGCTTATCCGTAAAGATAAGCTCGATCTTGAAGGGGATTTATCGCTCGCACAACTATATAGTAATGCATTAGCAACACTTGATATTGATTGGGCGGAACACCTCGCCAAATATGTCGGTGATGGGCCCGCACAAGTTGCCGTAGATACCTTTCATAAGTTAGCGCATCGCGTAAAGCAAGATGGACAGGTAGCCAAGGTAACCCTAACTGGGTTATTTCAAGATGAGTTGAGGGTTGCGCCTCACCCGCTCGAGTTTCAACAGTTTAAGCAGCAAGTGAGAACATTAAACAATCAAGTCGAAAGCTTAAATCAACGCCTCAGCGCATTACTTCAGCAAAACAAAGGAAATTAGGTTGTCTTTACTTCGCTTGCATCAGATCACCAAAACATTTTTAACCTATGGTTTAGACGAAATCGTCCCTGCGCATAAGCAGCCTTGGTACGGTAAGCTTGCTCGAGCGAGTTTGTTTTGGTTGCGCAACAAACATAAAGATAAACCAGTAGGCACACGTTTGCGTTTGGCGCTACAAACTTTGGGGCCGGTGTGGATCAAGTTCGGCCAGATGCTTTCGACCCGCCGAGATTTACTGCCACCAGATATTGCCGAAGAACTTGCATTTTTGCAGGATCAGGTTCAACCATTTGACCCTGTGATGGCGCAAAAGCTGATTGAGCAAGCACTTGAAATCGACAATATTCATGAATACTTTGCTGAATTTGAATCAAAGCCGTTGGCCTCAGCCTCCATAGCGCAAGTACACGCTGCCAAGCTACAACACAAAGATGAGTTAAAAGATGTCGTGATCAAAGTTATTCGTCCCGATATTGAAAAACAAATCCATGCCGATCTCTCTTTAATGGAGCGTTTCGCTAAAATCGTTGTCAACTTACTCAGCGAAGGAAAACGCCTGCGCCCAGTGGAAGTTGTTAGGGAATACAAAAAAACCTTACTCGACGAGCTAGACTTGATGCGAGAAGGCGCGAACGCAATTCAACTCAGACGCAACTTTGAAGACTCAGATTCGCTATATATCCCTGAGGTATATAGTGATTATTCACGTAAAAACGTGCTGGTGATGGAACGCATCTACGGTATTCCGGTTTCAGACACCGAAGCCTTGTTAGCGCAAGGCACCAATATGAAATTATTGGCCGAGCGCGGTGTGGAAGTCTTTTTCACACAGGTATTCCGTGACAGTTTTTTCCATGCGGATATGCATCCTGGCAATATTTTTGTCTCTCGTGAAAATCCTCATAACCCTAAGTATATTGGCATAGATTGCGGCATAGTTGGCACCTTAAACCGTGAAGATAAACGCTATTTGGCCGAAAACTTTATCGCCTTTTTTAATCGTGATTATCGTCAGGTGGCACAGCTTCATGTGGATTCTGGGTGGGTTCCGGCAGATACCTGCGTAGAAGAGTTTGAGTTTGCCATTCGCACTGTATGCGAACCTATTTTTAACAAGCCACTCGCTGAAATCTCGTTTGGTCATGTGCTGGTAAATTTGTTTAATACAGCAAGGCGCTTCAACATGGAAGTGCAGCCACAGTTGGTATTATTGCAAAAAACCCTGCTGTACGTAGAAGGCCTAGGACGCCAGCTTTATCCGCAATTAGATCTGTGGAAAACAGCCAAACCTTTTTTAGAGCATTGGGTGCAAGAGCAAGTTGGCCCTCTCGCAGTGGCGAAAAAGCTATATGCAAACCTACCATTTTGGGCAGAAAAAATGCCTGAACTGCCGGATTTGATTTACCAAAATCTCAAGCGCCGCCCCCCTCCAACTGTCACACAAAAAGCAGATACTGCGACCAAGCCTCTATTATTGGGCTTAGCAGCGAGCAGTTTTGCAATTATATCGGGATTGAGCTTTATTTTTGACAAGCCTGTCGCAAGTAGCCTACTTGCGATTATTGCCGTGCTAGTATTTATTGGCGCATGGCGTAAAACAGGGTGATTTTTTGCTCGCTAGGCGTATAATCATTATTCATAAGCAGTAAGTATCAATGGAGTTATTATGGGATTCGGTGGGATCAGTATTTGGCAATTACTTATTATTTTAGCCATCATTGTTTTGTTATTTGGAACTAAAAAACTACGCGGTATTGGTAGTGATTTGGGTGGTGCAGTTAAAGGCTTTAAAAAGGCGGTATCGGATGAGCAAGCGGCGACCGACGCTGAGCCAGAGAAGTTAAAAAATACAACAACCGAGCAAGCACAACCTGTATCAGAGAAAGAAAAAGATAAGGTGTAATTCAACATGGGTATGTGGGAGTTAGTGGTCGTTCTTATCGTTGGCCTAATTGTACTTGGCCCAGAGCGTCTTCCCGTTGCAATCCGCACCGTAGCTAGATGGATAAAAACGGTAAAATCTGTTGCTAATTCGGTCAAAGCTGAAGTAAGTGAAGAGTTACGCGTTCATGAGCTACACAATAATTTAAAGAAAGCGGAACAACAGGGAATGCAAGATTTGGCCCCCGAACTCAAGCAATCCGTTCAAGAGTTACAAGATGCGGCTGAATCAGTCAGACATTCTTATAAATCAACCGAAAATAATAAAAACAAAGACTAATCAATCTAGCAGTTAGATAGTTCAGTCAAAGGCTAGCTTTGGGTAATTAGACGCCCAAGCCGCTTCTTTTTCTTATATCTAACTGGAATTATATTCGTACGAGTCAAGTTACATGACAGAATCAGCCCAAAGTGGATTTATAGCTCACCTTGTTGAGTTAAGAAACCGCTTAATGAGAGCGTTATTGAGCGTTTTCGTTATCTTTGTTGCTTTGGTGTACTTCGCCAATGACATCTATGCCTTCGTTGCAGCACCGCTTGTAAATAGCTTGCCTAGCAACACAACCATGATCGCTACGGATGTTACAGCGCCGTTTTTTGCTCCCTTTAAATTAACGCTTTTTGTGTCACTATTTGCCGCTGTGCCTTTTATTTTGCATCAGGTGTGGGGTTTTATCGCACCCGGTTTATATAAACACGAAAAGCGCATGCTTATCCCAGTATTACTATCAAGTGTACTGCTATTTTATGGCGGGATTGCATTTTGCTATTTTGTTGTAATGCCGATTATTTTGGGATTTTTTACCAGCGTTGGGCCAGAAATGATGACGCTATCGCCAGATATCAGCAGCTATCTTGGCTTTATCCTGAAACTATTTTTTGCTTTTGGCATCGCCTTTGAAATTCCCGTTGCCATTATGCTTATATGCTGGAGTGGCATGACAACCCCCGCGAGCTTAAAAGAAAAACGCCCCTATGTCGTTGTTGGCGCTTTTGTTATCGCGATGTTTTTAACACCACCAGATGTTCTATCTCAAACTCTATTAGCACTACCTATGCTACTCTTGTTTGAGTTGGGACTACTTCTAGCCAAGTTTTACAGCGCCAAATCACAACAACAGGAGTCAGAACAATGAAAAAAAACATGATACTGTTCGCACTAGGATTTTCCTCTATATGCGCCGCAGAGCCGTTAAATACACAGGCACTTCAAGCTTGTACTCTGATCGAAAACGATTTTAAACGACTCATGTGCTACGACAATGTGATTGCTAATAAACCAATCACGGAAACACATTTAAGCAAGGCGTCCGTCAACAAAGATAAAGTAAACACACCGCGCAATGAAAAAAGAGCTGAATTGAAAGAAGACGGCTTTGGTTTAGAGCACAAAGTTAAAGTGGCAAGCGAGGAAATCGAAGAGATTACAGCTAAACTAGTAAAAACAACTACTCAAGGCCGCGATAAAATGGTATTCACCTTGGATAATGGTCAAGTATGGCGACAAGTTTCGTCAGAAACCTTTTTTGCCAAGGAAGGAGACACTCTGATTATTGAACGCGCGTCTTTTGGCTCGTTTTTAATGAAGAAAGCAGGCTCAAACCGTACAACGCGAGTTAAACGAGTCAACTGATGAGCACGATGGTCGATGCTGGTGTAAACCTCACCAGCTCACAATTCTCACCCGACTTGGCCGAGGTAATTGCTAGAGCCAAAAACGCTGGCATAGAATCTATGCTTGCCATTGGCTGCGATTTAACAAGCAGCAAACAAAGTATTTCACTCGCCGAGCAATACCAGCTTTACTGTACAGCAGGAGTCCATCCTCACGACGCAAAAGATGCACCTGACACGCTCTACGATGATCTCCTCACACTTTTAAAAAGTAGCAACAGGGCTGTTGCAGTTGGTGAATGTGGTTTGGACTTTAATCGCGACTTTTCACCAAGGCCGATACAACAAAGCGTTTGCTTGACGCAATTGCAGTTAGCAGAAGTTATTGATTATCCAGTGTATTTACATGAAAGAGATGCGCACGATGCGCTATTTGCGCTACTGCAAGAAGTTAAAGTAGAAGGGGTACTACACTGTTTTACTGGTGACCATGACGCGCTACGACGTTACTTGGATTATGGGTTAATGATAGGTATCACAGGTTGGGTTTGCGATGAACGTAGAGGGCAAACACTACAAGATCTAATCCAATACATCCCCCTCGACCGTTTGCTTTTAGAAACTGATGCCCCCTACCTAGTACCTAGAACAATTAGCCCAAAACCCAAATCTCGCCGCAATGAGCCAATGTATTTATCTTATGTGGCTGAGCAAATTGCACACCTAAAACAATGCCCTGTCACAGAAGTGATGAGCACGACTTCGGCTAATTTTAAACAGCTGTTTGTGAGGTAAAGCCAGTAATGCGCATTGTGTTGTCTTTACTTATATTGATATACAGCTCTGCTGTATCTTCTGCCGTTACTATTTCAGAGTCATTTAAGGTAGAACACCAAGTAAAGCTAAGTTACACACTGAGTAAATATGCATCTTTAAACGAACTGCTTGCGGCTCCTGTCGAATGGCATAGCAGCACCCAAATCCCCACAGGCCTTCGACCTGTAGCGAAGTACTTATGGTTAAAAATAGCGCTGCACAATACCAATAACTCGCTCACACCGGTATTGGTAAGTATAAACAACAATCTCATCGATGCGGTAACTGCCTATCATGTCAGACCGAACCATCCAATATTCAGCTTAGATATGAGCGATGCCTTGCCACTGATTAAGCGGCCACTAAAGTATGAATCTCTCGTTGTTCCGCTTGAGCTGCAGCCACAGACGCAAAGCCATTTATACTTGCAGATCAGTGATGAGGGGATTATCACGGCTCCTCTTGCAATTTGGGAGCCGAATGAATACCTGCAATTTAAGAGTAAATTTAATCTTATTTTTGGTGTTTTAGCAGGCTTTGTACTAGCACTCGCCTTAACCAATGCCACACTCTATTGTGTGACAAAAAAAGGTTACTTTTTATGTGCTACTTTGTTTATCGCTACGGTATGGCTTTTCAATGCACATATCTATGGCTTTGGTTACCGCTACTTTTACTCTTCGTGGCAGTGGTTTCAACAGTATGGTCAAGGTATGATGACGTTACTACTCAGCGTACTGCTGTTGCCTGCTTTGAGTTACTGCTCTGAAAGACCTTTGCCTGTACACCCCCAGCTGACGAAAAGAAAGGCTATTCTAGCGACATTGTGCTTGTTTCTGCTCATTACTTTTTTACCGGTTTCTCAGTCTCTCCTGCTAGCGCTTGGCATCAGCTTTGTTGTCTCAGTATTGATTATCTATACGCTCGCTCGTGTTAACCACAAGAGCCGAAATATCTTAACCGCCATTGCGCTCTGCCACTTTATCGTAATTAGCTACCCGTTTACGGTGGAGCTGGGGGTTCAGTCCGGTAGCTTTTTGAACCATTTGGGTTATTTTGGTATTTTTGCCGTTGAAACCACGTTGCTTAGCTACCTGCTCATACGTTTATATATATTTCAAAGAGATGAAAAGCTGGCCAAGCAACAGCAACGGCTAGCTCATACTCAAGCTGAAGATGCCCTATTAAAAGAAAAGCTTAAATTACAAGAACAGGCCCAGTACGACTTAGAGTCCAACATAGAGGAACGCACTTTTGAACTTCAAGTGACATTAAGGGAACTTGAGGACAAAAACCGTGAGCTGGAGCGCATGAACATGGAAGATCCCCTCACAAAAGTGAAAAACCGGCGCTATTTCGATAAGCGCTTGCAGATGGAAGTGCGTCGTTCAAGACGAGAGCAGACAGCATTGAGCCTTGTTATATTCGATATCGATCACTTCAAAAAAATTAACGACAAATATGGCCACTTAGCTGGCGATCAAGCAATTTGCGAATTTGCCAACTTAATAAAATCACACTTGCGGCGACCCCATGATGAAGTGTTCCGCTATGGTGGTGAAGAGTTTATTTTGCTACTTCCAAACACACCTGAAGAAGGTGCGCTTGAAGTCGCTGAGCGTCTAAGAGTAGCAACAGCAGCGCTCAACATTCAATTTGGTGAACATATCATTGAGATGACGACTAGCGCTGGTATCTATAGTGCAGTGGTTAGCGATCCACATAACCCACAGCTTTACACTGACAATGCGGACAAAGCTTTGTATCAAGCAAAACAGCAAGGCCGTAATCGTGTTGTTACTTTCAAACCTAATCAGGAGAACTAACGTGGCTCAATCAGGACTCGATCTTTTCCCCCTAACTCGCATGCGCAGAATGCGCCGCGATGACTTTTCAAGACGTCTAATGAGCGAAAATACGCTAACGGTTAATGACTTAATCTATCCAGTATTTGTATTAGATGGCGACTCTAAGCGTGAAGCTATCCCATCAATGCCAGGTATTGAGCGTTTATCTATTGACCTATTAGTTGAGGAAGCCAAGCAACTGGTAGCGCTAGGAGTTCCCGCCATCGCCTTATTCCCAGTGACACCTGCAGAGCAAAAATCGTTACTAGCAGAGGAAGCATATAACCCAGAAGGGATTGCACAAAGAGCGGTACGTGCTATTAAAGCAGCATGTCCTGAGCTTGGTGTGATCACCGATGTTGCATTAGACCCATTCACAGTCCACGGCCAAGACGGTATCTTAGATGAAGATGGTTATGTCATGAATGAAGAAACCGTGGAAGTACTAGTCAAACAAGCGCTTTCGCATGCAGAGGCAGGTGCCGATATCGTCGCTCCTTCCGATATGATGGATGGACGAATTGGTGCTGTTCGTGAAGCACTTGAGCAGTGCGGTTTTATCCATACTCGTATTATGGCCTACTCTGCTAAGTATGCATCAAGTTACTATGGACCTTTCCGTGACGCGATTGGCTCTGCAGGTAACCTAAAAGGCGCAGACAAGAAAACCTATCAAATGGATCCTGCTAATTCTGACGAAGCATTACGTGAAGTGGCTTTGGACTTACAAGAAGGTGCTGATATGGTGATGGTAAAACCAGGCATGCCATATCTAGATGTTGTCAGGCGCGTTAAAGATGAGTTTGGGGTACCAACATTCGCTTACCAAGTAAGTGGTGAATATGCGATGCATAAGGCTGCGATTGATAACGGCTGGTTGGCTGAGAAGCCTGTTGTACTGGAATCTCTACTAGCATTTAAGCGTGCTGGTGCAGATGGCATTTTGACTTATTTTGCAAAACAAGCCGCAATTTGGCTGAATGAAAAATAGTCTGCATGTAGGTAGGCGAGTCACCACCTACCTTCCTTTCCTTAAATATACTTTAACTTATGCTTATTAGTTGAATTTACCTGCAACAAGGACTAGCTTTCAATAACCAAGAATAAAACAAGCATAATATGCTTGTTTTATTTTGCAGTAGGTAAACTATCGTTTTATACATTAAGGAAAATGAATATGAAAAATATATTAATCACAGCAGGACTGCTTTTTGTATCGTATAACAGTACAGCTTTTGATCCAAACACAGCTTTCTATGATGCAAAAATATGTACCAACTGCAACTATTCTGAAGCCAAGGTAATTGCAAGAAGCTTCGAACCCGTTGTCAACTGTAGTAGAGGTCCAACTGGCCCCTGGGAAGACGTATGTAGCGCAAGTACTAGACGTATTGTAGTTAAAAATTTAGCAACAGGAGCAGTATACGGCTTCTCTCATGGATATAATTTTCAAGGTGGAGCTTATGAAGATATGCAGAGATATGTGGAACCAATAAATAACCTTCCCAGTGATGTTAATTTAATGCTACAACACGCTATTAATGCTTCAAAAAATATTCAAGACGCTGTACAGCAGGTAGAATCTACATTATCTCTTGATCTTTTAACCTCCCTCAGTCTAAATAGCAATGAAAGCTTGGCTTTAAACTCTTGCACCAACTCCCCTTCTTACGCAGCTTTCAAAGCCTCCAGAAGTAGCAGCGCTTTTTCAAAAGTACAAAGAACCGCTCAGCAGAAATATGATAGTAGTGCGGTGAACCGCAGTTCATATACTTTATCACGATTCACTTCTGTAGGTTTTACCGCTGGCGCAGGCTCAGTTGGCATGCAAGGCTCTTTTGAGCACCTGGCACAGTCTAACTCAGCAGTGACTAGATATGTCTCTGATAGTGATGTGCCCCATGCCGAAAACCAAGTTGGTTATGTTATCTCCCTAAAATCTGGAGGTGTTATTGAGCTCGCTTTGGACACATCGAGAACAAGGTTTGAGGGGTTAACACTTGCAAGTCTAAGTGCGAACTTCACGCATGTATCAGAAGTAAGCTCCTGTCTTGCCGCGGCATTAGACGAAACTCTTCCAAAAGTGGTTTATTCCCCAGATGGCGCTCCCACTGGATCTGGTCCTAGCTTCAATAATATTCCTCTAGTTTCCCCAAACGGAGGAAATGGCCGAGGTGGAGATGGCCAACAATGTATACACAGATATTATGACCGTAACCGAAATGAGTTATTCGCTTTCCTTGGCGCTTGTCCATAAATACGTAAACCGCTTTTCATTCTATTTGTAGATCGTTTCTATATTTATCTGTTGGTAATGGCTACAAAGCAATACTAACAGATAAATTAAGTGGCCTACTTTGATGCAGGAACATATTGCTGACAATCACCAAGCAAAAAACTAGACAATTTAAATAGGCAATTTTGGCCTAGCTAACTTCAGCCCTGAACTTATTAAAGTATTAATACGGATTGGTATTATCAACCCAAATTTTCACTTCAATAGACTGATAGCTTTGTGTAGCTCATCATGATTAATTTTCCAGCTAAAAAATCGTATCATGTGGCCATCATCTAAGTGTACTTCTGGAATGCTCAAGATACCAAAAGAGCATAATTTAATAGTCTTGATGTGCTCTGCGTGAATGTATTTAGTCTTACCTAAAAAGTTATAGCTGACTCCCGCTTTATCTATATGAAGAAAACGCTTTCCGGTTAATGATAGTACCAATAATGATAGGGTAAAAAATAGTAAGGTAAGTGTAACTATTTGCAATAATGAAGAAGGAATATCTAAGATAGAAAACAGCGCATTACCCAGCCAGATAAGGGACAGTGCCAGTACATAGAAAAGCCAGTTTATTTCCAGCTCTAAAGTTCTCATTGAGTATCTCCTTTATTTACCCAACCACAATCAAATTTGAGCCTACGACGCAATAACGTGACCCAATTTATTGAAGAAAAGCTAATGATAAAGTGCCAATGTTCCTAAAGCAAGAACTTTAAAATTAATAAAACATGAAATAATCGTGACGACTTTCAGACAGGGCATTAAACCTGTAAATAGTTGAATTTAAAAACAAAAAAGGCCGCCAATGGCGACCTTTTAATGCTACATAAGTAATTAATTACTTAGCGGCTTTTTTCTCTTTCTCAGCTGCGATTACCGCGTCAGCAACGTTTGCTGGACATGGTGCATAGTGTGAGAATTCCATTGAGAACTGACCACGACCAGACGTGATTGTACGTAGGTGGCCGATGTATCCAAACATTTCAGATAGTGGTACTTCACCCTTGATGCGAACGCCCATTGCGCCAGCTTCTTGGTCTTTGATCATACCACGACGACGGTTAAGGTCACCAATTACGTCACCTACGTTGTCTTCTGGTGTGAACACGTCAACTTTCATGATTGGCTCAAGAAGTTGTGCACCCGCTTTAGGGATAGACTGACGGAATGCGCCTTTAGCAGCGATTTCGAACGCGATTGCAGATGAGTCAACTGCGTGGAAGCCACCGTCGAATAGTTCTACTTCAACGTCTAGTACTGGGAAGCCTGCAAGTACACCCTCTTCCATCATTGACTTGAAGCCTTTCTCAACCGCTGGCCAGAATTCCTTAGGAACGTTACCACCAACAACTGTAGACTTGAACGTAAAGCCAGAACCAACTTCACCAGGCTTGATACGGTAGTCAATCTTACCGAACTGACCAGAACCACCAGACTGTTTCTTATGCGTGTAGCTATCTTCAACTTCTTTAGTGATAGTTTCACGGTAAGCAACCTGAGGCTGACCAACGATTAGGTCTACACCGTATGTACGCTTAAGGATGTCTACCTTAATGTCTAGGTGAAGCTCACCCATACCTTTAAGGATAGTTTCACCTGAATCTTCATCAGTCTCAACTTGGAATGAAGGATCTTCTGCAACCATCTTACCGATCGCGATACCCATCTTCTCGTTACCACCTTTATCTTTAGGTGCAACAGCGATTGAGATTACTGGATCAGGGAAGATCATCGCTTCAAGTGTACACTCGTGCTTAGGATCGCATAGCGTGTGACCTGTTTGAACGTTCTTCATACCAACAACAGCGATGATGTCACCCGCTTGTGCTTCAGTAAGTTCAGTACGCTCGTCCGCTTGCATCTCAACCATACGGCCGATACGCTCTGTTTTACCAGTTGCAGAGTTAAGGATAGTGTCACCTTTCTTCATGCGACCTGCGTAGATACGGATGAACGTAAGTGCACCGAAACGGTCGTCCATGATTTTGAACGCAAGCGCTTTAAGTGGTGCATCAGCGTCAACAGTTGCTACTTCACCAGTAGGCTCACCTGTTTCTGGATCTGTTAGCGGCTGAGGATCAACTTCTGTAGGAGACGGTAGGTAGTCAACAACTGCGTCTAGTACTAGCTGCATACCTTTGTTCTTGAATGCAGAACCACAGAAAGTTGGGAAGAACGCAAGGTCACGAGTACCTTTACGGATACACGCTTTGATTTGCTCTAGTGAAGGAACTTCACCTTCCATGTACGCTTCCATTAGGTCGTCGTCTTGCTCAACAGCAGACTCAACTAGCATCTCATGGTATTCTTCAACTTTGTCTACCATGTCAGCTGGAACGTCAGTAATTTCGTAGTTTTCAGGAAGACCTGTGTCATCCCAAACGTATGCTTTCTTCTCAAGTACGTCTACAACACCACAGAACTGGTCTTCGATACCGATAGGAAGCGTCATCACTAGTGGGTTAGCACCAAGTACTTTCTCAACCTGACCAACTACGCGGTAGAAGTCTGCACCCATACGGTCTAGTTTGTTTACGAAGATTACACGTGCAACTTCTGATTCGTTCGCATAACGCCAGTTAGTTTCTGATTGTGGCTCAACACCACCAGAACCACAGAATACACCGATACCACCGTCAAGTACTTTAAGTGAACGGTATACTTCTACTGTGAAGTCAACGTGTCCAGGAGTATCGATAACGTTTAAACGGTGGCCTTTCCACTCACAAGTTACCGCCGCTGATTGGATTGTAATACCACGCTCAGCTTCCTGCTCCATGAAATCAGTAGTAGACTCACCGTCGTGTACTTCACCAGTTTTGTGGATTTTACCAGTAAGCTTTAGAATACGCTCAGTGGTGGTAGTTTTACCCGCATCAACGTGCGCGAAAATACCAATGTTTCTGTATTTCGATAAATCTGCCATTGTTTTACTCTATTTAAAGTAGAAAAATTATTCGGCGGGAGTATATCACCTCTTGTAGCGAACATCATCCTTGAAGTCGTCTAAAATGCAATCAATTCGCGAAAAAGTTTCTAATGCGAAACTTTGTGACCCATTTTTACCGTATCGCTTACTGCTAGGCCACTGTATTTAAGAAAATTCCGTTGTATTTTGTCAATTTCAGGGCGGTGAGCTTGGGTTTTTGTTTAAAATATCTGCTTTCCAAACAAGTTGGCATGCTGGACTTGGAAGGCATCATCTAGCAAAGAAAAGTGCGCTATTTTACCCACTTCAATGCTACCAAGTTCATTGTCCATATTTAAATAAGTTGCGGGTACTAAACTTGCCATATTAATGGCTTCTAGAAGCGGAATGTTGGCCAATTCTGCTAAATTCTTCACTGCTTTTTCAAGTGTTAGTGTACTGCCGGCCAAACTGCCGCTATGAGTTTTCGCCACGCCACCCTTAACCACAATTGGCATTTCACCTAATTGATATTCACCATCTTTAAGGCCACCAGCATTAATACAATCACTGATCAAGGCCATCTTTTGCTGACCTTTGAGGCGGTAGATCAACTGTAAAATCGCAGGGTGTAAATGAATACCATCGGCAATCACTTCCACCAAGGCTTGGCTATCAAGTAACAACGCACCAGCACAGCCCGGCTCACGGTGATGAATGCCGCGCATGCCGTTAAACACGTGCACCCCGCCGCAGGCACCATGTGCTAGAGCTGCATTGGTTTGCGCAAAATCCGCATCACAATGACCTAACATCACCCGCACCCCATGTTTACTTAGGTACTGCGTCATCTTAACGCCATTAGCCTTTTCGGGCGCGAGTGCTACCGCTTTAAGCGCACCATCAGCCGCGCTAATCATTTCATCAATTAAGGCTTCGTCTAACGACTTAAAGAAAGCTTCGTTATGGGCACCTTTGTGTTTTTCACTAAAAAATAAGCCCTCACTGTATCCGCCCAGCACCTGAGCGCCCGGCATCTTTTGCTTATAGGCGGCTCCAATAACCTTCATCGCGGCAATAGTTTGTGGCCATGTAGTCGTCACAGTGGTTGCCAAAAAACCAGTGACGCCATGTTTGAGCAACGAGGTGCTAATGGTTTCGATACTGGAGAGTTTGCCATCAATAACATCACAGCCCTCGCGACCATGAATATGCAAATCAATTAACCCAGGCCACATGTCGAGTTTGGGATAAGACTCGGTATTATCAGGCGCGTCCTTCGCTGGAATAATCGCGTGAAAACGCTCACCCTTTATTACCGCAACGTGCGCTTCAAGGACGCAGGTAGGGGTATAGATACAACGGGGCTGAATATAACGAAGCTGCTCAAGCATGTACTTTGCTCCCAAGTAATGCCGCACCCAATGCGCCACTCGCATCACCATGCTTGGCTCTAACAATATCTGGCACTGATACCGCGGAAAATACATGGGGCTCGATGGCTTTTGGGAGCGCCTCTACAAGTTCATCAATCAGCGACATACCACCGCCAAGCACGATAACTTCTGGGTCATATGCTTTAATTAAATTTGCAAACGCCGAGCCCAACAGATCCATATAACAATTAAAAGCATGGTGAGCTTCACTTTCTCCAGCCCGCATCGCTGTGATAACTTGTTCTGAGGTAAGTGTTCGCGTAGTGAAATGTTGATACAAACCGGCAAGCCCTGGCCCTGCGACATAGCGCTCTAAACATCCTTGCAGTCCACAGCCACACGCTAAAATAGGTAGGTGATATTTTTGCTGTAACACCGCAGAAAGTGGATGGTGGCCATATTCTCCGGCGATCCCCTGGGCACTTTTATACAACGCGCCATCAATACAAAATCCACCTCCAGCACCGGTGCCTATTATTGCCCCGAAGACCTTTTGATATTGCTTACCGGCTCCAAGACTGGCCTCTGATAATGCAAAGCAACGGCAGTCATTTTCAACCGCGATGGGCCGTTCCAGTTTTGCAACGAGATCAGCCTTAACTTCTTTACCATTGGCGCAAGGGACATTTGCTGATAGCACGCGCTGCTGCGCATTTACTATCCCCGGCATACCAATACCAACCTGTCCTTTACAACCATATTTGTCATCGGCTTGCTGCACCAAAGTGACGATTTGCGCCAAAAACACCTCATAACTGTGCTTTGGTGTCGCCACACGCCAAGACTCTAAGCGTTGTAGCTTTTCATCAAACACCGCAATTTCAATTTTGCTCCCGCCAACATCCACTCCATAAATCATACTTCACTCCCAAATGGATGAATGACTACGCCCTGCACGACTCTATTCACTTCCCCCGACGGGCAAGGATTGTCCGGTGAAATACCGAGATTCAGCGCTTTATAGAAACTTAACTGCTGTGCAAACAACATATACAGTAATCCTTGCCACACATCTTCTAGTGGTGGCACTTTAGGACAAAGTGAATGCACCGTCATGGCTGTACCGTCACGCTGCAATTCAGCAACTAAATCTTGATCGTACAAGCTGGTATAATCATCACTTGAGATAAAACATACCACGACAGTTTTGCTATTGATAAGTGATTTTGGACCATGACGGAACCCAAGCGGTGACTCGCTCACGCTCATTACTTGGCCTGCCGATAACTCAAGCATTTTTAACGCAGCTTCCTTTGCAAATCCCAACAAACAGCCAGAGCCTAGGTACACCAAACGCTCAAATGGTTGTTGTGCAAATGCACGGATATTTTGCTGCTCTGTCGCAGCTAACATGCTTTGCGCTGCATTGATCAACTTATCCACGGAGCCGTCATCCACTGCAAAAAGTTGTAGCGCTGCAACCATCATTGACGAATAGCTACTCGTCATTGCAAAACTTTGGTCAAGCGTAGGTTCCGGTAGCAATATACTTGTTGCATTGCTTGTCTGCAGCGCTGCTTGATGCAACTTTCCATCACGGTTGCAGGTGATAAAAAGGTGCTGGCTGTTACTAACCAGCTGTGTTACCAACTCTACGGCCGCCACACTTTCTGGACTGTTGCCAGAGCGAGCAAAGGATACCAATAAACACGGTTTGTCTGTCGCTAGGTATTGCCTCGGTGCAGCAACTAAATCTGTTGTGCTCACAGCCCGCACACTTTGGCGCATGTGTGTATTAAGATGAGTGGCGATAGCGTCACCGATATAAGCGGATGTACCCGCCCCTGTCAAAATAACCTGAGTATCAGGGTCATCTAGAAAAGGAGCTAACTCCACCAAAAGCCTAGGCTTTACGCTCGCGACTAATTGAGCGGTCTCTTGCCACATCTGTGGCTGCTGAGTGATCTCTTTTGCGGTCCAATAGGCATTTCGTGTTTTTAATTGCGCAACTTCGTGTCCTAGTAAAGTGTTCATGACGCTTTCTCCATGGCAAAACACGCGTTTGAATAGCGAGCTACAACACGTTGAATTTTGGCAATCACCAACGCTTTGGCATCCCTTTCTATTTCACCACGGCGTACTTGTTGATATAGCTCTGGAAAATATTGGCTGATAAGCGGCAATGATAAAGTCTGCTGCGCTAGGTTTTCGAGCATGGTTGCTAACGCCTTTTGCACCGCTTCTTGATGCCAGTAATAACGGATACGGTCGCTAAAGCTAAATTGGCGCAAGAACCGGAGTTGCTGTGGCTTGCCGTGATAAAAACGCTGCCAACTCGTAGGCTCTGCCAACATGACCTCATCCACTACCTCAATAAATTGGCTATGCATGGGTAGTAATTGCTTTTCAATATGGTGAAGCGCAAATAACCCTTCGCGCAGCGCAAAGGTCAATTCAGGCCCGACTTTCAAAATGGCAAAATGGTCAGCCACCAAAGACTGATAAGCACCTGCCGTTTGATAATCTGTTGAATGCGCTTCGAAAGCGATACGGTCTACGGTACGAATAAAGTCTTTTAGTGCGCTTGCTTCATGCGGTTTGTAGTCAAAAACTTGGGTGTTATCAAACTCAACTCCCGGCTGCACCACCATAGCAACCACGCGTTGCCAAGCATCCGTTAATCCCTTGTTTGCAAAGAGTTCACGATGGCAAGCTAGAGTTTCTTGCGCAGCAACTTGGCTGGTCGGTTGTAGACTGTCAATCTGTTCATCCGCTCCACCTGGAGGAGGAACTTCCGTACCAATCACATAAACAATATCGCTACGACCAAACGCCGCGATCGCGGCTTCTTCCGCTGTTTGACACAACAAGGCAGCGCGATTAGCCACTATATAATCGCTTAACACCTCAGGATCGTCAGCACAAGGCATGCTGGCATCTAAGTGGATCTTCTTAAAACCGGCCTTCACATATTCAGCGACTAAGTCACACGCTTTGGCCATTGCGGCTTGGCTATTTTCACTCGTCCAACAGACTGGTCCCAAATGATCACCGCCAAAAATCAGTAACTGCTTATCAAAACCAAGCTCGTCGGCCATCTCTTCGACTTTGGCAATAAAATCCGCAGGACGCATCCCTGTGTAACCACCAAATTGGTTAACCTGATTGGCCGTGGCCTCAATTAACAGCAGCGTATTTTCCTGCTTGGCATATCTTATCGACGCTTCCAGCACCCAAGGGTGAGCTGAGCAAATGGCATAAATACCTGAGTTTTTCCCTGATTTATTGGCTTCGATTAGGGCTTGAAAACGCCGCATATGATCACCTCTTAAGACGTTATTAAATGTACCTCAATTCCGGCGGCAACCAATTGCTGATGAATATCAGCTGGAATACCACTGTCCGTTACCAAAACGTCAATTTCTTCGCAGGCGATAATACGATGTACACCTTTACGATCGAACTTGCTGGAGTCCGTCACCACTATGACTTGCTTTGCAGCTTTACACATCTCGCGGTTAAGCGCGGCTTCTGGCTCAAAGTGTGTTGTTACACCAACATCAACAGAGAATCCATCAACACCGAGCACCAGACGGTCAAAGTGATATTGCTTTAGCTGATCTTCTGCGTGACTGCCATAAAACGACAGCGACTTTTTACGCAGTGAGCCTCCGGTCATCAACACTTCAACGCCATCGGCTGCAACGAGTGCTTGCGCCACGTTAAGACCATTAGTCATCACCACTAACTGTTGATGCTCAGTCAGCTGCTTCGCAACCTCTTCTGTGGTGGTACCAGAGTCTAGAATAATAGACTCATTATTGCCTATAAGACCCGCCACTAACTTTCCGAGCTCGACTTTCACTTGGTGATGATGATCGTGCTTTTCCGTTATGGTGAGCTCTTTGGTTAACCTAGAACTCGCAACGGCACCGCCATGAGAGCGAACCAACAATCCTTTATCATGTAAGGCATTGAGATCATTTCTGATCGTCACGGTTGATACACCAAATTGTTCTGCCAGCTCGGATACTTCTACTCGTTCCGTTTGACCAACGAGTTGAACGATTTCGTGGCGTCTTTCGATGGTGTTCAGCATGACACCTCCTTTCGTTTTGGTTGAATTTAGTCTACACACCTTTCACTTGCTTTCAATTTATTTTTTTAACTTTAAACAAAAACAGACGCAAACATCTGTTTTATAATGATTTAAATTTACATGAGAAATAAACCAAAAATAAAACGAAAGAATGTGAAAGATATTTTTCTTGCGTTCAAAATAAAACTGCCGTAATAATAACCAAAAATAACATTTCGTTTTTAACAACAAGAGTGAACAACTAAGAGGTTATTATGGGTGATCTAAACCGCCGGCGATTTCTTCAATCAATGGCTGCTATCGCAGCAACAAGCGCAGTGGTTGGCTGCGCAAGTAACAATAATAAGACGCCGCTTACACCAAAGCCACAAGGAAATTCAGTTCAAGGTCTAGTCGTACCGAAACTGGATGTCGTGCGAGTGGGCTTTATTGGTGTGGGTCAACGTGGTGTTGGCGCGGTAAAACACTTTTGCCATCTTGATGGTGTCGAGATCAAGGCCATTTGCGATACGCACCAAGAAGTCGTCGATAGAGCCGTTAAAATTGTTGTCGACAAGGGTTTACCCAAGCCAGCAACTTATGGCAAGAGCGATATGGACTATCGCCGCATGTTGGCGCGCGATGACATTGATATTGTGATCATCTCTACCCCTTGGAAATGGCATACGCCTATGGCGGTAGACACAATGGAAAGTGGCAAACACGCTTTGGTTGAAGTGCCAGCTGCAGTGACCATAGAAGAAGCGTGGCAATTGGTAAATACCGCAGAGCGCACGCAAAAGAACTGCATGATGTTGGAAAACGTTTGCTATGGCCGCGACGAGCTGATGGTATTGAACATGGTTCGCCAAGGGCTATTCGGTGAGTTACTACACGGTGAGGCAGCTTATATCCATGAACTTCGTTGGCAAATGAAAGAAATTGAGCATAAAACCGGCTCATGGCGCACACACTGGCATACCAAACGCGACGGTAATCTCTACCCCACTCATGGCTTAGGCCCAGTTTCTCAATATATGAATATCAATCGTGGCGATCGCTTCGACTATATCTCGTCCATGAGCTCACCAGCACTTGGTCGTGCAGCCTATGCCGAACGTGAATTTCCAGCAAATCATGAACGAAACCAACTGAACTATATTGCTGGAGATATGAACACCAGCATCATTAAAACCATCAAAGGTCGTTCGATTATGGTACAGCACGATACCACTACCCCACGCCCTTACTCCCGCCATAATTTAATTCAAGGTACTAACGGCGTATTTGCAGGATTCCCCAACCGCATCGCGCTTGAGAACGGCGGGAGTAAGAGCTTTCACGAGTGGGATTACGACATGAATGATTGGTACGGTAAATATGACCATCCACTTTGGCAAAAAATGGGGGCTGAAGCTGAGCGCAACGGCGGCCATGGTGGCATGGATTTCTTAATGTTCTGGCGCATTATTTACTGCCTTCGTAATGGCGAGCCGCTAGATCAGGATGTTTACGACGCAGCTGCTTGGTCAGCGGTCTTCCCTCTTTCAATGGACTCAGTTGCAGACAGAAGTAATAGCAAGGACTTCCCGGATTTCACTAGGGGCACATGGCGCACTGCAGCACCACTAGGCATTGTCACATAACTAACCAAAGGTTAAATACGTTATCTATAGCAAGTACTAACAATGCCTGAATAAGCGCTCGTATAGTGGGCGCAATAATAACAACACTCAACAGGACAACAAGATGAAACACACTTTAAAACTGTGTGCTGTGGGATTGGCCGTGAGCTGTGCCCTGTCCCAATACGCGCATGCACAGGAAACAGAACAGAACAACGGATCCGACGAGCAAGATAAAGCCAAGCAACAAGTCGAGAAAATTGAAGTACGTGGCGTACGTTCCAGTATCAAAGAGTCACTCTTTCTCAAGAAAAACGCCGTCGGCGTAATGGATGCCATCGTTGCCGAAGACATTGGCAAGTTCCCAGATCAAAACCTAGCTGAAGCGCTACAACGAATGACAGGTATCGCCATTACCCGTAACGCAGGTGAAGGACAAAACGTCACAGTGCGGGGTCTTGGCGGGGACTTTAACGTTACCACCATCAATGGTCGTAGAATGGCATCTGAACACACTAGCCGTGACTTTAACTTCGATTTGATTGCGCCTGAGATGGTTCAAGCATTAGAAGTGTACAAGTCACCACAAGCACAAACGCAAGAAGGGGGGATTGGTTCAGTCATCAATATAAAAACCCGCCGACCGTTAGATATGGATGGCTTTACCCTCGCCGGAAGTGCCAAAGCCATTTACGAAGAACGTACCGGCGATACCAACCCTCAAGCCTCCTTCCTCATTAGTGACACCTTTTTTGACAATACCTTTGGCGCGCTATTCACCGCCGTTTATTCAGAGCGAACACAACGCGAAGACTCCTACGAGGGACAAGGGTTTTACGATCCTGAAGAAAATACCGACGTGCGAGTCCCTGTTGACAGTAACCGAAATGGTGAGCTAGATGAGGGCGAGAAAGTACACCCCTCAATGATCCCTGGATATGTACGCTACTCGAATTGGCAAGATGAACGTAAGCGCATTGGCGCAAGCCTTGCGTTACAATGGCGTCCAACGAATGATATTGATGTCACCTTTGATAGCTTATACTCAAGCTACAAAACCGACGGTGAAAAATATCAAATCTCTTTCGTCACCTATGATGAGCCTTGGACGCCGGGGATCCCTGCAGTAGGTGAGTTAAAATTTAATGATGATGGCAACGTCAACTACATTGAGTTAGTCGATGGTGCAATGGCTGAGTTACTGAACGTCTCAGAGCCTCGCAATACCGACACTTGGCAAGCCGGTCTTAACTTCAAATGGTATGCTACCAGCGATCTAACGCTTGAATTTGATGTGTCTAAGTCCCGTGCTGAGCGGATCAATGATGGCGACAACCGCTACATCGTGGCACGTGGCTTTGTTGATACTATCACCATAGATCAAACAGGCGACAACCTCCTGCCAGATGTGACCATGTCACCAGCACTTAATGCCGATCAACCCTTTGGGGCTCACTACAGCTACAACTATGGCACGGAAGTAATAAGTGATGTTGAAGAGCTAAGGCTCGAAGGGACATTTATTCCTGAATGGGAATTTGTCAAAGACGTCAAGTTTGGCTTTCATTACGGTAAGCAAACTAAAGCCAGAGACGTGAGCAAATCAAATAACCCATCGATGTTTAGTAATGGTGGGGCTTATTTTAAGAACTCAGATTACGACAGCTTTGATAACTCAAGCGTAGAAAAGCTCGGTGGCCTTAACTTATTTAGACTACCCGCAGATGTACTTGTACCCGCCAACTTTGATAACTTCCTAGATGGTGAGCCGGGCATGCACCCTGCACCGTGGGCCAGCTTCGACTACGACAAACTCTATGCTTTTTATCAATCCATTAATGCCCAAGCCGCAGATGAAAAAATTAGAGCTTCCAAGAGTCCTAAAGATTCCTACGAGCTTTCTGAGTCAACGTTTGCACTTTATTTAGAGACCAATCTAGTCGGCGAGCTGTCGGAAATGCCTTACAACTTAAACCTAGGCGTAAGAGCAATCAAAACCGAGATCACCTCTGATGGCTACGTTTTTGATTACCCAAGTCTGGTATACAACGTAGAAGAAGACGAAGATGGCGATATTATCTATCGCATAGAAGGGGATATTGCCGATTATTACTCCGATTCTTACGTAGAAGATGACTACACTGATGTACTGCCTAGCATGAACTTTAAGTTAGAAATAACAGACTCACTGTTATTTAGAACCAGCGCGGCTAAAGTTATCACCAGACCTAGCATCGATTTTCTAACCCCATATAGCTCAATTAATTTCAGTAAGTTTGAGTTTAACCTTGCCAACCCTGGGATCAAGCCACTTAGAGCAGACCAACTTGATTTGGGACTAGAGTGGTACTTCTCTGATTATGGTGCGCTCACCTTTGCAACGTATTACAAAGACATTAAATCGGTTATCGCTCAGGGACGTATCGGTACGATAAAAGTAGGTAAATTCATAAAAGACGGCGTTGAAGTTGACGGTCCGGAATTTACCCAAGTATCTCCACGTTCAGAAGCAGGAGCAGAGATCAAAGGGTTCGAAATTGCTTACCAACAGTCGTTTGAGGAATTGCTACCAGCACCATTTGATGGCCTAGGTATGCAAATCAACTACACATTTACGGATAGTAAATACGACGACCCCGAAAAAGACGAGTTACCGTTCGCTGGTATGTCTGAGCATTCTTACAATGCGGTTATCTATTATGAGAAGGATGACTACCAAGCGCGTATCGCTTACAACTGGCGAGATGATTACCTGAAGTATCCAGATGCGTGGGGCGGCCCAGAATGGGCCGCGGATTATGGTCAGTTTGATTTCAGTGCCAGCTATAATCTTACTGCAAAGACACGGATTGACCTAAACGTGACCAACCTCACCAATGAGCGTCAATGGTCATACATTAAAACCCAAGAGCAAGTGAGCCACTTGAGCCGTTACGGCCGCAGTATCAGTTTAGGCATTAACACTTCTTTCTAAATCAATATGGGGCAACGCGCCCCATTCAAGGAACTTAAGATGAAGAATACAATAATGACACCGATACTGCTGTGCGCCTCGCTATTTGCCTCAGCACAAGAAGCTTATATCAGCAGTTACGGTAATGCTTGGGTCAACAACGATATTGACGCCAGCAGGCAATATATAACTCAAGCCGGAATTGCCCCATGGCAAGATAAACAGCTTAGGTTTAATCACTATTTTTATGCTAATAATGTTGGTACCTACACCCTCTATTTACATCTAGAGAAACCAAGTACACCAAGTACATTGCTGGTAAAGCATAACAATAAACAAGTGACGCTTAACCTCGATAGACAAAGCCCAACTAAGGTTAAAGTCGGTGACTTTGCCGTGACGCAAGTTGGCTATCAAACCGTCCAAATAGCCGGTGACACATTAGCCAAAGGGCGAAACAGTACCTTCCCCGCCATTACCGGGCTTAGTCTTGATGGCGAGGCCATGACCACCGCGCCGAACTATGTCAAAGAAGACTTTTACTGGGGTCGTCGCGGCCCTTCAGTACACCTTTCCTATACCGTACCTGACAAAAAGGACTATAACTGGTTTTACAACGAAGTAACGGTGCCATCTGGCTATGATCCACAAGGTTCGTATTTTATGGCGAATGGTTTTGGCGAAGGTTACTTTGGTATTCAGGTAAACTCCCCCACCGAGCGCCGCGTGCTATTTTCGGTTTGGAGTCCATATCAAACGGATGATCCGAGCACGATTCCTGACAATCTTAAAATCAAATTACTCGCTAAAGGCGACGGCGTTTACGTCGGTGAATTTGGCAATGAAGGTTCTGGAGGACAAAGCTATTTACGTTATAACTGGCAACCGGATACGACATATCGCTTTTTAGTCAATATCGAGCCCAGTACAACGAATACAGGCCATACTGAATATCGCGGCTATTTTTATGCGCCGGAAACCGGTCAATGGAAGTTGATCGCAGCCTTTAGCCGCCCTGAAACCAACACCTATGTTGCAAGACCGCATAGCTTTTTGGAAAACTTTTTACCCGAAGCTGGACAGTTTGAGCGTAAGGCATTTTATAACCGCCAGTTTTTGCGTGACACCCAAGGTAACTGGGTTGAGTTAAATCAAGCTAAATTCACTTATGACGCCACCGCCAGAAAAGGGTCGCGTTTGGATTATCAAGGTGGTGAGGAGCAAAACCGTTTTTACTTACGTAACACCGGTTTCTTCACGGGACCCACACCTTATCTCAGCGAATTCACTCGCCCTAGCAGCAATGATGCGCCAGTGATCCCATGGCAGTCACTACAGGCCCACCCTTAATTTAAATGATAGCTTCTCTCTGGTCGGCCAATGCTACCGTAGCTTTGGTCGGCTTTTACTTCTTCTATACTAACCAAAAACTCTAAATAGCGCCGAGCGGTTGAGCGACTCACCCCCACCAATTCTCCCATTTGAGTTGCTGTAAACACCTGCTTGGGCTGGCTTTGAAATGCCGTACGAATTTTTTCCAAAGTAAGTGGGTCAACACCTTTAGGTAGTCTAGCCGTACTTTGTACGTTCGCCTGTTCACTACCAAATAAGGTGTCGACCATAGATTGCGTCACTTCATTGGCACCATCTAAACACTGCTGACGTGCTTCAAAGCGGGCGAGTGCGAGGTCGAGCCGTTCCAAGATCAGCGGTTTAACTAAAAAATCGCAGACTCCCAAACGGATCGCTTTTTCTAGCGTCGCCACTTCTTTTGCTGCGGTGATCAGCATCACTTCGCTTTTACAGCCTTGCTCGCGTAGCATCTTTAAAAACTCAAGACCGTTACCATCGGGTAGATAAATATCCAATAAAATTAAGTCGGCTTGTATCGCACTCAACAGTACCGTCGCGGTAGAAACATTGTCGCTACTGGCCACCACCCGATATTGCCCTTGCCTTGCGCTACTTGGTGTTGCCGGTGTCACTAGGTATTGCGCTAATAATTGTGCCACAGCTACTTCATCTTCGATGATCACCACAGAATAAGTCATTGTTATTGCTCTTTTACTTGCTTGGGAATAAAGACCGTGATCCTTGCACCAAGTAATTCAGACTCCCCAACCTCTAAGGTTCCGTGGCAGGAATCAAGATTTGTTTTTACGAGATATAAGCCAACACCATGTTGGTCGCCGGACTTAGTACTAAACTGCGGCGTAAACGCCTCTTCGACGTTACCAATCAGTCCAGTGCCGCTATCTTCAACATCAAAGATAATATCCTGAACCGTTTCATCCACTGTTACGACCACTTTGGCAGGCCGCAGCTGTGCCGTCGTTCTCGCCGCTTCGATGGCATTATCAATGAGATTACCTAATATTGAAACTATTCGTTCCAACATCTCTTTTTGATGGATAGCACACAGCGCACTGTCGGAACTCACCTCGAGTGCCACATTATGCTCTCGTGCTTTATGGTATTTACCGAGTAATAAGCCCGCGATCACTGGCTCTTGTATATAGGTGAGGAGGTTTTCAATTTGCGCTTGTGAGCCTTGACTTTCTTGACCTATCAGCTCAATCGCTTTGTCATATTGCGCCATTTGGATAAGCGCACCAATGGTATTTAACTTGTTTGAATAGTCGTGCGTTTGCACTCTCAACAGTTCTGCAAAAGCCTGTACTTTAGTGAGCTGCTTAGACACGTACTCTAGTTCATCGGAGGGCCGCATACTCAGTAAAATTCCTTCGTGTTGACCTTGCACTTGCAGCGCAAACCGCGACAACACCAAACGCTTGTCAGCAACAAATAGCTCAAAACCAACCAAAGGGCGATTGGGATTATGCAACAAGAAGTCGCTATGCTCTGGCAACAGATCGCTCAGGTGCAAACCTTGCTTACTCAAGCCGCGAGGCTTTTCGAGAATTTCACATGCTCGTTGATTCAAACGGCGCACGCTGCCATCAGGGTCAAGCGCGATAATCCCCGTGCGTACAGTATTCAGTATCGCCTCTTGCTCTGCAAATAAGCGCCCAATTTCATCTGGTTGCAGGCCAAAAATGGCTTGGCGGACACGTCGACCAATCCAAATCGCGGCAATGACACTGAGCAGTAACACCGCTGCAGCTCCAACAAAAACGGCAATGCTGCGCTGCAACACCAACGACTCGACGGAGTGCACTAAAAAACCTACCGAGACTAAACCAATCACCTCACCAGCGGGAGAGTACACAGGCACTTTGCCGCGAATAGACTCACCTAAACTACCCTGTGCAGTTGAGATATAACTCTCTCCAGACAGTGCGGCTTGGCTATCCCCTCCGACCATAGTGCGACCAATTTTTTGCTCATCGGGGTGGGCAATACGTCGCGTTTCGGTGTCACCAATGACGATAAAATCTGCGCCAGTTGCCTGGCGCAGCAGCTCAACATTAGTATTGAGGCGTTGGATCTGTGAGCTATCCCTATCTGTTATGAGTGCCGTCATAACATCTTCACGAACCGCCACCGCCTTAGCCAAAGCCAAGGCTTTTTCTCCCACTTCCTGGTGTAAGCTTTGCGTAATAACCTGATACACCAGCGCGGTAAATAAGCATGCTTGGATCACACACAAGCCCACAACCCAAGTGATCAGTCGCGTTTCTAAGCGTTTTGGTCTGCGTGCTAATTTTTGTGATTGCGACACACCTATTTCCTCACTGCGGGGTTACTGCGCAACTTTTCGTTGCTGGAAGTACTCTTTTAATGGGATCAACAACACTAACATGGCAAGCGCAAATATGCCTAAAGTTAATGGCCGCTCCCAAATAAAGCTAATAGAGCCATCCGAAATCATCATGGCGCGACGGTAATTACGTTCGATCATATCGCCGAGAATAAACCCAAGGAGCAAAGGTGCCATCGGAAAACTCAATAATCTCAGCACCACCGCCACCAAGGCAAAACCCACCATCATAAACAAATCAAAGGTATTAAATGACACCAGATAAACGCCAATCAAGCTAAAGAATAAAATCATCACCGTAAGGACCGAACGTGGCAGTGTCAAAGCCTTTGCAAAATAAGGGATCAGTGGCAAATTTAAAATCAGCAGCACAATGTTGCCAAAATACATGCTCACAATTACCGACCAAAATACCGTAGGATTGTCCTGCATTAACGTAGGGCCCGGCTGAATACCATAGGCAATCAACGCCCCTAACATAATCGCAGTGGTGCCAGACCCCGGGATCCCAAGCGTTAACAAGGGCACAAACGACCCAGTACAAGCAGCATTGTTTGCCGACTCAGGTGCCGCTAAGCCGCGGATTTCACCACGCCCAAAACGCTCACGAATGGCTTTTGGTGCCAAATTTCGCTCTGTCGCATAAGCCATAAAACTCGCAATCGTTGCGCCTGCCCCTGGCAATACACCAATGATAAATCCTAAAATCGAAGAGCGCCCCACAACTGGCGCCATTTCTTTCACTTCAGCGCCAGATAATTTTGTTGAGCCAATAACGGGGGTGTCATCATCATTCGAACCTTGATTAGCTTTTTCTGGACGGATCACGTTGATCAGCGCCTCAGACAATGCAAAGGTTGCCATTGCGACCAACAAAAAGCTTACGCCGTCTAGCAAGTCTGCCTGACCAAAGGTAAAACGCTCAGTACCAGATGAAGGGTCTATTCCCACCGTCGACAGCATCAAGCCAAATACAGTCATCATCATGGCTTTTAAAAATTGCCCTTTTGCAGAAAAAGCAGCAATCGCAGTCAAGCCCAAAAACATCAACATCACATAGTCTGGAGACTGAAAACTTAAGCTCACTTTTGCAAGCAGTGGTGCGGCTATCATGAGCATCAACGCACCAATCGTTCCGCCAGTAAATGAAGCATAAGCGGCAATAGCCAAAGCCTTACCCGCATGCCCTTGTTTTGCCATTGGATAGCCGTCAAATGACGATGCCACAGTACCAGCTACACCGGGAGCATTAATCAAAATAGAGGAAGTCGAGCCACCAAAAATTGCGCCGTAATATACGCCCGCCATTAAGATCATACCGGAGTCGGCACCGATGTTGTAAGTGATAGGGATCATCAACGCAATCGCCGTGATTGGCCCTAAGCCGGGCAACATGCCGATAAAAGTACCGACAAAGCAGCCAACAATTACGTACAATAAGTTTTGCCACATAAAGGCCGTGGACAGGCCAACTAAAATACCGTCTAACATGGCTTAACTCCAAAACTCACCTGGAACCAGATAGATCCCAAGTAGCTGCGTCATAATGGCCCAAAACACGATAACCACAGGCACTGACGCCAATAACAAAATTTGCTTACGTCGCTCACCCATAATTAAAAAGCCACAGCCTAAAAACAAAATGGTCGAAACAATAAACCCGAGTACCTCAAGCACACTGCTGTAGATAAGCATCAATACAATCAGTGCTGCACATTGGGTTATGGTTGCCTTGGAGATAGTCTCCGCTCCTTCACGTATATCAAGCGCAGGGACGCCTTTAAACAGTGTTGCAGCAATCGACAAAAGACAAACAACAATGCCAATCAGCGCGTATACCTTAGGCAAAGTTGCTGAGTTTACCGCCTCGTATTCTTCAAAAGGCATAATCGGGATTTGCCAAGCAGATACCGCATAGAGTGAAAACAGAATTAAAAACAGCACTGGGCCTAACAATTCTCGGTTTAACATAGTGAATTACCCACTTTTAGGTGGTGCAGTAACCTCACTGCAGCCACCTATTTAATTTAATCAGCGTCTAACGAAACCCAATTCTTCCATCACCACTTTCAGCTGCGCTTCTTGTGCCTCTAGCGCCTCAATAAACTCGTGCTGTGGCTTGAATAGATTCAACCAACCGTTGCGTGCACGCACCGCTTCCCACTCTTTGCTTTGCACCAGCTTTTGTAATCTCACGGTATATTCGTCGAGTTGTGCTTGGGGGAGATCCGGAGCCGCAAAAAAACCACGCCAGTTAACAAATTCCATGTCATAGCCTAGAGACTTCAGGGTTGGGATCTCTGGATAGTCCGCGATAGGCTCTGGCGCAGTAACAGCAAGAATGCGCGCCTGACCACTTTTTGCCATGTCGAGCGCTTCACTTAATCCGGTCGAGAGCATCTTCACCTCGCCAGACAATAAACCGGCCTTGGCTTTGCCACCGGCATCGTAAGGAATGTAACGCAGCTTACGACCATCGACGCCTGCCGCTTTTACTGCTTGTGCTGCAACAAGATGATCCATACTGCCGCGAGCAGAACCACCCGCAACGGTCACAGAGCCTGGGTTTACTTCTAGACGAGCAATCACCTCCTTCCAGCTCTTAAAAGGCGAATCATCACGCACCACGAATGCACCATAATCGGCAATTACGCTGGCAACGGGCGTTAAATCACGATAACTGTAAGGGATCTTACCCGACAACGCACGCAGCACGATTGGCGTTGAATTAACCATCAACATATCGCCTTTTTTATTGCCCGATTCAATCAAATAAGCAATAGCACGGCCGCCACCACCGCCTGACATATTCTGAAACGACGCATTGGACTCAAGCCCTGATTTCACTAACGCCTCGCCCACAGCTCGAGCCGTGGTATCCCAGCCACCACCTGGACCACCGGGAATTAAAAAGTGGGTATCCGCTAATACCTGAGTAGACATCATCGCCACGCCAGCCATAGCCAACTTGAGATGCTTTAATGCAAACTTCATAACCTGCTCCCGTTAAAATAGATACTGCAAGCGTGCAGCGAAACCAAATCCTGAATCTTCGTCACCAATCAACGCGGTACTTCCAGCTCCTGAAACATCCGCATAGACAAGGTTAGCCATGAACTTTAAGCTGCTGGAGTGGTAATAGGTGCCGCCCAGTGTGTAGGCGTCGACTTGCGTACCTTGGTTGGCGTTTTCAGCATCCATACTGGAAATACGTGCAACCAACTCCCACGCATTTTTTACCCCTTTAGGCTGCTTAAATACCGCAGAGCCTGCGGAATATTGTTTGTGTTCACCGGTCAGGAAATAGCTCAAGGACAAGTGATAACCCGAAATATCTCCCCCATCTAAAGCAGAAGTAGGGTCGAGAGTATCTAAGTTGCGTGTGGCATATTCGGCCTCAAGCATAAAGGCGTTGTGTTGATAAGCGAGCTCTAACCCGGCTTGTGACATGCTATCAAGGGCAACTACATCACCGCCTGCAGCATAATCCACGAGGCGTACTTTGGCTTCGCGTACTTCACCGCGAGCAAGGCGATTCCCCAGCGTTGCACCGCCCATATCACGGTACGAACCCCAACCACCTAAATGCAGGGTTTTACCGGGAGTGTGTTGCGACCAAGTCAAACGCCCCGAATAAGCAAGTGCCAGACGGTCATCTTGGTCACGCCCAGATGCACCAAAGGCGTCGTTTTTATATACCCCTAACGCATAGCGAAAACCGGAATCTTTAAAATATTGATAAGCTGATGCGCCCCATCGAAAGTAAGGAGAAAACGTATCAGCGATGGAGCTGCGCTCTATGGTATCGATGTGTTTACTGCTGGTGAGCGCATTCAGGGTGATATCTTCTCTTAATTTACCAAACTGAAAGCGCGGGCCGTTGTTCCAGCCGGTATAGCGCACTCTTACTGTGACTATCTCGGCATCGCCTTCGGCAAAATCGAGTAGCAACTTGTGCTCCCAATCGCCCTGCTCGCTCTCAACATAGGTGCGGATCCGGCGCGGAAAAAAGTCGCTGGCGGCATCGCCCTTATTATCGGCGCTATATGCACCACTAAAATGGTTAAAATCGAGTTGTACACGTCCACCAAACTCAAGGTTTAGTGATTTATTGGACTGCAATTCCTTTAATTGCGCTTCTAGCTTTGCAACCTTGCTGGCTAGTGCTTCATCTTGTTGTGCCAAAACGGGGCAAGCAGTTACTGCAATTAATGACATTGCTGCAACTGGCTTCATTATTGTTGTTCTCATTGCTCTGTACTCATTTGTCTTAAACGTATTGTGACTAGCGACTACAACCTGCTATCAAGTACGAGCTTATTGTTAACCCTCAATTAACCATAGATTGCGGAAATAAGTTGATTAAGTTGAGTAAAACGCGTTTAGTGCATAAAAGTCATGAGCAATATGCACAAAACCCAAAGTAGTGTGGAAATAAATAACAAGTGAAGCGAAAGTATGACTACTGCGTTAACCCAAGATATGAATGGTGCATTAACCTAGCTTTTCTCTGAAGCTCTGGAAACGGTGAGCCTATAAAGCTCGATATAGAATAAGACTTTGCCCCACTAGAATAAGCAGAAATAAGACATACAACACACCAAAAACCATCACATTAATAAAACAATACACTCAATAAATTTAAATTTGGTGTAATTCCAACCACTTAGATCTAAATAAGAATTATTTTCAAAAAGAACGTTGACAGCCCCTCAAATCTAATTGATAATCACTATCAACAAGGCGAGAGTGACGGCTCAACTTGTTATCACAATAGTTTCTTGACCCGAAACAAGGCTGGTATCCACAACTACCAAGGACGTTAGCAGGCACTTGCATTGCTCCTCGTATTTAGACGCTAACTCCACTTTTTACTTGCTACATTGCTCATATCGGTGACGGTAGATATGAAATCAAAAAGCCCTGCTCAGGGCTTTTTTTATGCC
>NZ_PNDS01000082.1 GCF_005886535.1 Pseudoalteromonas sp. S2755 | reverse complement strand
CGAGCGTCGCGACCAAAACACACTCAGGAGAACAAAAATCAAACAGCAAAGAACAACAGGCCCTAGAGGTGAGCACAACATTCAAGGAGAAGGTATTTATGAAAAGGTCAATAATCTCTACTATCATTGCTAGTGCTTTGTTAAGCGCCTGTGGAGGGAGTTCTGATAACAATGACAATGATGTAATCGGTGGCCAAGGAAGCTTTACTGTAGAAACATCAACAGCATTTACCACCCAAGAAGATACAACCTACACGCTTGCGGTTAGCCCAAAGTCCGCACCAAGTGGAAACGACACATTAACGGTTGAAGTAATACAGTCACCCGCTCTTGGCACGCTCACCAGTAGTGGCTTGAGCCTAAGTTATCAACCAGCACCAAACAAAAATGGCACAGACAGCTTCACTTACAAATTTAAAAAAGGTGGGGTATTAAGTAATGAAGTTACCGTCGATATCACTGTCGAAGCGATTAACGACGCTCCCACTATTTCAGGAACCCCCTCACCCGCAACTATCAAACTTAACGACAGCTATCATTTCACCCCAACAGTTGAAGATGTTGACGGTGAAACCAGTGCACATCAATTCGAAATTATCAATAAACCTAGCTGGGCGGAATTTGATACAACAACCGGTGAGCTAAGTGGAGAGCCTGCTAATATTGAACAACTTGGTAACTATCAGCAAATTGTTATATCCGTACTGGATGGCGAACATAGCGTATCGCTGCCCCCTTTTAACATAGAGGTTGTATCTCAACCATGGCAAGCTTTTGTAGAGATCCCAAACGATCTAGGTAGTCACTTACAGTCTGCGACACTTGAAAAGGAAATCATCATTGCAAGTCATGCAGCATCACTTTCTTCCTCAATGAGCTGCGCAAATGCACCTTTAAGCGCACCTGAGATCCACTCACTTGCAACCACAAACACGGATTGGCAAGCGTTACCTTCTGCAAACGAGTCTCGCTACTATTATCAAGCTCAAGTATCAAACAATAAGTTGTTCCTCTTCGGTGGAACAGAGGCCTGCCCAAGCACCTCCGCCCCAAAGGAAACAATGGAGATCTTTGATTTTAGTACACAACAATGGACATCAATTGCAGCGCCCAAATTTGCCCCTTTTGCAAATAATGTTCTAGCGAGTTGTGCAAACGATGACACGATTGTTGCGTTCACCCAACAAGCTAACACCACGTATGCTTATCAGCTGGCCACCGCTGATACAACGTGGTCTCACAAACCGGCGTCACTAGCAAATCTATCGATTACTGACTGCCAATTTATCGGAAACGAATTATTTATAACGGCTAACAATGCTCAAGAGCAACAAGCTCACTTAATTCAGTATCAACTCTCAAGCGCTCAAATACTCTTAAATGAGCAGGTACCGGCTGAGCTCTTCGGGCGCTACTATACGCTGACGCATAATGAGCAAAACATTCAGCTTCATAGCGCAGCACACGTTTTGAATTACGATACTCAAACTATGCAGTGGAGTAACCTAGCAAGCAATCCAAGTGCTACGGATCAACAAGGCTCTGAAACTTACTACTTGCGTGACTTTAAAATGGAATCAGTTGATCAGAAGCAGTACCAAATCGGAGGTGCATTTACGACCCAAATGACAAGTCAAATATTTGTTTTTGATCCCGCACTGGAAGAGTAACTATTTGACGAAGGGGGTACTTGCAGTTCAAGTTTATTTCGCAAGTATCACCAGCAAGCAATACGGGGGGGGGAGAGCTACTGAGCTCCCACTCTTTTCTCTTTCGTAACAAGTGCCTTTAAATAATCACCGTATGTTGTTTTTGCTAAAAGTTTTGATTGTTTTTCAAGGCTCTCAAGAGTTAGCCAACCTTTGTTCCAAGCTATTTCTTCTAAACATGCGACCATTAGCCCTTGCCGACGTTCAATGGTCTGTACAAAGTGACTCGCTTCTAGCATGCTGTCGTGTGTCCCAGTGTCTAGCCAAGCAAAACCACGTCCGAGTACACTGACTTGTAATTGACCGCGCTCTAAGTATGCTCGATTGATACAAGTAATCTCTAGTTCTCCACGTGATGACGGTTTTACTGTTTTAGCGATATCTACAACTTGATTGTCATAAAAATACAGTCCTGTCACCGCAAAGTTTGACTTTGGCTGGCTGGGCTTTTCTTCTATTGATGTTACTTTACCCGCTTCGTCAAATTCGACAACACCAAAACGCTCAGGATCGGCCACTGGATAACCAAATACCATTGCTCCGTGAGTCAATTGAGCTGCATTATTCAGGTATGGAGAAAACGCCTGACCGTAAAAAATATTATCTCCTAATACCAAGCAAACAGAATCATTCCCGATAAATGTCTCTGCAATTACAAAAGCCTGAGCAAGCCCCTCTGGTTTTTCTTGAACCGCATACTCTAATTTGACACCAAATTGCGCACCATCACCTAATAAATTTTTAAATAACTGCTGTTCTTGTGCCGTTGTGATCACTAAAATATCCCTAATACCAGCCAACATCAACACTGATAATGGGTAGTAAATCATTGGTTTATTGTATATTGGCAACAATTGCTTTGAGACCCCTTGAGTTACTGGGTATAAACGAGTACCACTCCCTCCTGCTAGAATAATTCCTTTCACAACTTCTCTCCTACCTCAAAGTCTTTAAGATACCATTGAATGGTTTGCAACAGCCCTTGCTCAAATTGATATTCTGGATACCAACCAAGTTCTTGTTGAATTTTTGTATTATCTATAGCGTAGCGAGTGTCATGCCCAGCTCTATCATCCACAAAGCGAATTAACTTAGCAAAGCCATGTCCGCCAGCGGCTATTGCGATTGGGTGATTTGGCACCAGTAACTCTAGGTGGTGACATATCATCGATACCAGTTCAATATTTCTTATTTCATTCTTACCACCAATATTAAAGGTAGTTCTTGGAGCAGCACGTTCTAACACGGTACACAGTGCGCTAGCATGATCGTCTACGTGTAGCCAATCCCGCACTTGTGTACCATCACCATACACTGGTAGTTCTTTTCCCTGTAATGCGTTGCGTATCATTAGCGGAATGAGCTTTTCCGGGTGCTGGTAAGGTCCATAATTATTAGAGCAATTAGTGATGACATATGGGAGTCCATAGGTTCTTCCCCACGCCCTTACTAAGTGATCGCTACTGGCTTTAGAAGCGGCATAAGGGGAGCTTGGTTGGTATTTGTGGTCTTCCGTAAATGGCGCTGCATTCTCATCTAAATCACCATATACTTCATCCGTTGAAATATGGTGAAACCTAAAATGACTTTGCGCTTCTTTTGTCAAAGAAGTGTAGTATAAACGAGACACTTCTAACAATTGATAAGTACCAACAATGTTAGTCTCAATAAATTCAGCTGGCCCGCTAATAGAGCGGTCTACGTGACTTTCTGCGGCTAAATGAAGAATATGTGACGGCTCAAAAGATAATACCGCTTGTGCCAAGGCTTCACGCTCACATATATCCAACTGAATAAATTGATAGTTTGGCTCTTCAGAAAATGCATCTAGTGCTGCTTTGTTGGATGCATATGTAAGCTTATCAATATTGAGCACCTGAGCATTAGTATTAGCTAGTACATGCCTGATCACAGCACTACCAATAAAACCAGCACCTCCAGTTACCATAACTTTGGCTTGATCTAGTTTCTTATATTTATTTGCCATTGTTACTTCCCATGCACCTTTTCATAGACTGGCTTTTGTTTGTTCAGTAAGCCACTTAACTTGCCCAACTGACGTTGTAATAGCAACCAATACTTCATTCTACTTCTTGAGTTTAAGGAGAGTACACTACCAAAAGCACCAACTAAAGTTGCGACTAGTATTTTCACAATCTCACTCAATAAATTAGAGCGATGATGCAATAAGATTATTCGCATATCCGCAGCTCCGATACGAAATGCACGTTCCTGCGCCCAGCGCTTGGTTACTCTAGCGCCATCAAATAGTTCATGTGAAATAGCTGAGTGTGCGCTGGCAAACTTTATGCCTTGTGCTTTCAGACGAGTAAAGTACTCCTTGTCACCACCACCATATACAGAATAAAAGGGATCAAACCGTTGCTGACCAAAACCAAAATACACACACTTATGCAATAGTACGCTGGCGGAGCTTTCTAACAGTGGTATCTCCTGGGAAAGGCTTGCCTGCTCAGGAAAGTAGATAGCCAACGCTTTAGTCCAGCTCGGTGGTTCACCTTCAAATTCAGCAAGCGCGTTGCCACCTACTACCTCACATCCTGTTTTGAAATGTGTCTCGAGCAAAGCATTCAGCCACTTAGACTCAACCCACTCATCATCATCAACCATAACTAGAAAATCAGCTTCATAGTCTAAAAAGGCAATGTCGAGTAAGGCATTTCTAACAAAAGAAATACCACGTTGTGATACATCAATTGATGCTAAAGGCAATGGATAACTGTCAGATACTTTGGCAACTAGCTTAGCACCAGCCCTATGTTGTTGATCGTTCTCTGCAACCACAACTGATAATTCGATATTCGAGCGTTCAAGCTTGGTAATAGATTCCAGAAGCTTACTTAGCCCTTGAGGGCGTTTATAGGTAGGAATACCAATAATAACTTTTGACCGAGGACTTTCTCCAAAGCTTAAACTCATGCCTTACTTCTTCCTTAACACAGTAAAATACCCCATAGGCATAACGGATTGGGTTCTTTGCATAATTTTTTGACCCAATCGAGTTCGAGCTAGCGCGATAGCAGCGCTCTGAATTAACCAACATACCGGCTTTCCTAAGATGGGAAGTTTATTAAAAAACTTACTTAAGACATCAGCAGCTACCTCAAGTGCCCCGCCCACCTCATTGAGTACGACCACTTCCAGACCAGCCTCATTCGCCATCCTCTCTATCGCAAAGCGCGTATAACGATAGTAATCATGAGGCTGCTCATGAAGCCAGTACATAAAAGGGGTATTGAATATAAATGTACCACTTGGTGTGAGCACACGAGCTACTTCTCGTATTGTCATTTGAGGTTCAAGCAGGTGCTCAAGCACATCAGAACTTAAAACAGTATCAAATGTTTCAGTTGCAAAAGGCAGCGGCTGATTTAAATCACAAAGTTCATCCACATAGGAGCTTTGATGCAGTGATTCCCCCCAATCCACACAAGTCGCTTGACTAACATAACTTGAATAAGCTTGGTAAAAAGGCACTTTTCCGCACCCTAGATCAAGTAAAGAACCAGTAGCAAAGTCACTTAGATAGCGGTTATATTGCATAGCAACCAGCTCAACAGCTAACCTAGATGACAAACTAACTTGTTGCAGGTCTTTATTTGCTCTTAGCTCACCATTCTTATAAACAAACTTACTTGGTGTCCAGGACTCACTGTTTCTCATATTGATTTACTGTTGTCTTGTCAATGAAGTGGTGGACTTGGATTTTAGCAAAGTTATAAGTAAAACCAAGCCAGCTAACGTAGCCAAAGCATAAATTACTAAAGCAAAGAAATCAGATACGAATAAGTAATGCTGAATTAACAAACTCATAAGCAAAGCCAGCATAGTGATCATCAGTCCTGGTAGTAGAGATTTAATAAACTCAAAGATACCTTTATTTGTGAAAGGGGTAACCAGAATAAACCAATGCACTACCAATACAGCCCCCTGCAAAATAGCCAATGCCAACGCTAGTTCATATAAGCCACGCGATACTATAGCGAGTATGACAACTGCTCTGAGCAAAGAGAGCACCAAGTTCCAAATAAATGAGCGCCGAACAGCACCTGATGCTTGTAAAAGTGGACCACATGGATTGATAAGTGCCGTCGAAAGCATCGCTATTGCCATAACGGACACTAGCTGGTTATGCTCCAGCCAACTTTTTCCAAAAGCCAGGACAAGTGTCGGCTCTGCAAAGCAAGCGATACCCATGTATAAAGGTATGTTAATACAGCCAAGCGCCATCATTAATTTAATATATAAGTTTCCCTTTTGTTGCACATTGAGCTTTACCAATGATGGAAACGTCACTCGATTAACGATCGGATTAATAAACTGCAGCGCCGGTTTGGCAACAAGCTCTTTAATATAGGAGTAAACGCCCAACACCTCAGCTCCCATAACTTTGGCGACAACAAGCTGATCAAACTGTCGACTTAAAAAACTCACCACACCTTCAGCACTTTGATAGATACCATAACGCAACGGTCCTCTGAGTTTCTTTACTCGAGGTAAAGCAAATCCTAACTCATCTTTACCGTACCAGCTGGTACATAAGGCGATAAGTATCGCGTTTGTTAACTGCGCTGATAGCGCAGCTTCAATGGTTGCACCTTGTTGAAGCAGATATACTAAGGTGAATAAAGAAATGATGGCTGCAACCACTTCTATTGTCGCTAGCTGTTTAAACGCGAGTCGCTTTTGTAATATTGCAGTAGGCTGCGCTGCAGCACCTCTTAAAAGCAATAGTGAGCCAATCCAAAGATGATAATCAGCAAGGTTCGAAATATTAAAGAATGCCTCAATAACAGGCAGCAAAAATAGGATTGATGCTGCCATAACAGCAACTAAAAGCAAGCCCAGCACATATAGCTGGCATTTTACTTGTTTGTCTAGCTTGTCAAAATAAATTAACGCGTTAGAAATCCCGGCATCACTCAGTAGCTGAGAAATACTGACCAGTAATGTAACAAAAGCGACTAAACCAAGTTCACCTAAAGACAAGTATCTAGCTAATAAAATAAATATAACAAACTGTATACCAGCCTTTACCAACGTAGCAGCGGCCGACCACGATACACCTTGGGCAAAAAGCTTAATGTTAGCCATTAGAGTCAACCAGCATAGCAGCCCATTTTGGGCCAAGAGCCGCTTCGGTGAAAGTATCGGCCATCAATTGCTGATTTCTCTCCATCGGCTGTGTGATTAGTTGAGCCAACTCTGCATTAGTTAGCTTTGAGAATTTATTAATATCACCCAGCGAAAACCCCTGTTTAGTTAAATCGCTATAACTACTCGTACACGTATCTAAAAATATAGGCTTCCCCTGCAAGAGCATTGCGTAAACAACATATAACCCTTGTTGGCGTTGATGGGCAAACAAGCTCAAATCTACTTTACAAAGTAAATGGTCGTACTCTGGTTTTGACATGATAGTTGTAATCGGTATGAAACATTGACCTAACCTTTTCTGAGCATAGGTAATGACTTCTTGGATATACTCTTTTGTTCCCGCATAATTGAGTGGCATATAAACTTCAAATTCAGGTAAATCAGCATTTGCAACATGGTCAATCAATTGCTTGTGGTTATTTGCAGGATCGGCAGAATTACCAAGTAAGATCTTTAATTTCTCGCTCTGCTCATTCGCTAAAGTTAAACCGAAGTCAATTAGAGGATAAGGTAAAATATCGACTTTTCGTTTTAGCTTCATATAATTTTTAACAATTTCAGCATCACCAGAGTTAAGCGTGATAACGCATTGAGCCCTACTTAATAGTAGCCGATGAGCAGACCAGTTAAGATAGCCTTTTAAGCCCTGCACATTTTTATTGCGATAAATTTCCGCTCCCCACAATACACAGGTAGTTCGGCTTAGCATACGGCTTAACGCTAGGTTACGAATTAGCACAGGAGAAAATAGACCATGAAATACTAATCTAGTATCACTAGGTTGCGCACCTAGCGCTTGATACAGATCCTTTTCACACGAAAAAAATAAAATGTCCTTATCTTTATTCGTATTGCTCCCCAACACCCAAAAAGATTGTTCACTCTCTATGTAGCGTAAATAAAACTCAACCATCGGTTTATAGTGATGAGGCGTATCTGAGAAGATATGTATTAACATTGACCTTTGAACGCTTTTTCTTTTTCAAGAAGTGCTCTACTGCGACTTTTAACAAAACGAGCTGGTGAGCCTGCCACTATTTTAAATTCGTCCACAGAGCGAGTCACTAAGCTTTGTGCACCAACCGCCACCCCCTCTTTGAGCGTAACGCCTGGTAACACAATGGCACCTGCACCAATAATGCAATGTTTGCCAAGATAAACCGGCTTACTAGTCACATTGGTGAAAGCCTCATCTACCGTAGGATTTGTCATCCACTCGCCACTGTAGTCATCACTACTTGAATAAATCGTTACTCTCGCAGACAGTCCCGCATAGTCCTCTAAGATGATAGCTGAGTCACCAATGAGTGATGAGTATGCGCCTATATGTATATAGTTGCCTAACCTGATCCCTTCCGAGCCTGCCGATAGAATACAAAAATCGTCTATGCGTACATTATCACCGAGCGATATTCTCTCAATGCCAAATAAAGAAGCCTTTCTAGATACCAAACAATTATCGCCGACGGCGTTAATCCCTAATTCTATCAACTCAGCTTTGCTATAGTGTTGTTTGTGCACCATCTACTTCTCGAAATTTATTTAGTAAAACAATAATGTTATCACAGATATTATCTATGTCTTTCAACCGCAGCTCATAATACATGGGCAAACATAAGATCGTTCGTGAAATCGATTTTGAACAAGGTAAGTCTCTATACTCAGTGTATAGCTTAAGTTCATTGAGATCAGGGAAGAAATAACGACGTGTTTGAATGCCGATACTTTCTAGGTGTTCACGCACATACAACAACTCGTGTTCGCTATTAAATAGTACAGAAAAGTAGGAGCCGTTCGTGCTCGTATTAGATTTCCAATGCTGGAAGTTGAGTAAACCTTTGAGACGGTATTTATAACGATTAAATAGCTCGACTCGATGCGCGAGAATATCGTCAATATGATTAAACACACATAAGCCCATTGCAGCGTGCATTTCGCTCATTTTTGCATTCGTGCCAATGAGCACTGGAATTTGCTGCTCATTTTGCCCAAAGTTTATTATTTTCTGTGCTTTTTCTAGGTCGCTACGATGTTTAAAGATAACCGCTCCCCCTTCTACAGTATGGAATAGCTTTGTTGCATGGAGACTAAGGGTTGCACAGTCACCGTACTTTAACAAAGACTCACCTTTGTATTTACTCGCAAAGCAGTGCGCGGCATCGTAAATGACTTTTAGTTGGTATTGCTCGGCTATACTGTCTATTGCTTCTACATCACAGGGATTTGCAAATACATGCACAGGCACTAAAGCATCGGCCCACTCTAGATCCGCGCTATCTAATTTGCTTGGGTCTAAATTAAATGTATTGGGGCAAATATCACTGAAGCGGGTTGCAATATTTTGCATACGTAGCGAGCCCAAGGTGGCGGCAAACGTAAACGGTGTTGTAATGGCTTTTGTGATCCCCATGACTTGATAAGCAATGTGCAGCGCCATCGTGCCATTCGCCACAAGCAGGATATGCTCAACCCCTAAATACGCTTTTAGCTTTTCGACTAACTCAGCTTCACATGGGCCCTTGTTAGTCAGCCTATTTCTCGCAAAGATCTCTGTGATTTGTTTTTGGTATAAATCTAATTCAGGTAGGAAGGGCTGTACTATGGGGTATTTCACTCGGCACTCTACATGTTTGCAATACTGCCAAGCAGTTTACCGAATGGCTTAATAGATAGAAAGTACAAAGTTTTTATACTTTTTATTTTGTATAACGATAAAGCGCATAAAAGTAAAAAGCGAGCCTCAGCTCGCTTTTTAGACTAGCTAAAAGTTAAATTAGTTAACTTTAACGTGGTCTTGTACGTCTTTATTGTAGTAAAGCGCGCTTACTTCGATGTTAGCAGCTGGAGCATTAGTAGTAACGCGGATACCAGCAACACCTGTGATCTCGTTTTCTTTAGCAAGTGCGTCAACAGCAGCTGTTACATTAGTTACAGCGTACTTAGCAGCAGTACCAACTTTCTTAGTAGCTACCATCTTACCGCCAGAGTATAGCTCAACCATGATGTCACCTTCAACAGTACCGTTGTTAGTTACCATGATTGCACGTGAGTATACGTCTGAGAAAGGCATGATTTCAACAAACTCAGAGTCACCATTTAGCTTCCATGAAGAGGCAACTGAGCCAGAAACTAGAGCTGATGACTTAGTAGTACCTTCTAGTACATTCACGTCAAGAGTGAAATCTTGAGGAGCTGTAAGTGCTACACGCTTGTCAGCAGCTGGTAATTCAAAGTTGATTGTGTAAGTACCAGCAACTAAAGCAGCACCAGTTTTGCCTGTTGCAGATTTAGCATCAGCAGCAATCTTAAGTTCGTCTGCAGCAGCAGCGTTGTCTTTAACTGTTACCTTGCTAACACCAGTGAAGTCGCCTTTAAGGGTTAATTCAACATTGTCATCAGCAATTGTAGCGATGTCAGTAGCATTTTCAGCAACAACAAAAGAAGGTGCTGGGATTTGTTCTACACCACCAGTTTTCTCGAAACCTTTGCGCAATTGAGCAACGTCAACTGTACCATCAGCTTTTGAGAATGAAGTAACAGAAAACTGCTTAGTACCTACGAAAAGGTCCGCAGAGTCAGTGTTACCTGTGCCTGTTGCTGTATCGATAGTAATACCAGTAGATGTTTTCGCTACAGTTGTTACTGTTACTTTAGCTTTGTCTGCTAAATCAGGAAGCTTAACTAAAACTTCGTTGCTGTTGTTACCTGTTGCTTCAAGGTTATAAACTAAACCTTCAGTTGAAACGCTTCCGCTGTTATCAGCGTCATTTGTCTCAGTAACACGGAAAACTAATTCCGTCTTCGAAGAGTTGATTAGACCCCAAGTAACAGTGTCACCAGCGTTACCTTGCTTTGTAAGTCTGTAACCAGTGTCAGCAAACTCTGCACCACCAGTTAGAGTTAGAGTTACCGTATCGCCAGCTGTATACTGAGCATTTAAGTTAAGAGCTACAGTAGGTGCATTTGCAGTGATAGCAGCAGAAGTAGCAACCGCGCCTTCAACAGATAGTTTTTGAGCAGTACCTGCAGTTGTGTTTACAGCCATAGCTGAAGTTGCAGCAGTTGTAAGCGCTACTGCTAGTAGAGATTTTTTGAACATGTTTTCCATTCTCCAAAGTTTCATGAAACAAGAACAATGCGTGTTCCCATTTTTCTTATATTTGATCATTCAATTAGGCCGTCACCCAAGTGACATCCGATCAAATCCATGCTTAGTCTAACCATTGTCTCTGCATTGTCAAGCAGTTAACTTTGCAAATACTAAGCGTTAATACAAATAACATAGCACAGCCCAAAAGACCACAAAAAAAACATCTAAAAATCAAAAGGATAAGATTATAAAACCAAACAAACTGTTGTTTTTTTGGGCGTTTTCAATTGTAAAAAAAAGTATAAAACCCAGATTTACTGTATGCTATTGAATAAGATAAGCAACTTTTTTGTCAGTTTTATGACTATATTAGCGCAATCTACTTCATCTAGTTAGATTTATTATTATTAAAATCTAAACTGCTTAGATTCTTTTTAAATGCATCCATCACGCCTTGCCACTGCTCAGATGCCTCAACCACTCTTGGTGTCACCATTACAACAAGTTCGGTTTTGGTATTGGTGTCCTTTTTACCGTCAAACAGCCTGCCAAGAACCGGAAGATCCGAGAAGAAAGGCACGCCAGTATTCGTTAGGCTATTGTTTTGACTGATCAAACCACCAAGCATAATGGTTTGGCCATCAGCTGCTATCACCTCAGTTTTAATATTGCGGGTAAAAATTGTCGGTTGATTATCCGCGGCCTTATCACCTGATGCTTGATTACTGATCTCTTGCTCAATTTCCATCAAAATAACACCTTGCGCATTGACGGTTGGAGTTACATTTAAATCAATACCTGTTTTACGATACACCACAGAAGCGCGAGAACCATTTACTGGATCGGTTATAATATCACCTGCAGTTGGGATTTCATCTCCCACAGCAATATTTGCCTCAACCCCATCACGTACAGCAATAGTTGGTCTTGAGAGCACATTAACGTTTTGGTTTTTCTCAAATAGCTGAATGTCTAGCTTACCCGTTAACCCTTCTAATACGTAGTTAAGCCCGGTTTCTGTATTTCCAGTAAAATTGTAGTAACCCGTTCTCGCGGCACGATTATTAGCCAGTGCAAATTTAACCCCTTGACTAAACTCGTCCGTCAGTGTGACTTCTGCGATAAGTACTTCAAGCACAACTTGCTTTGGCATCACATCCAAACGCTTCACTAAGGGAAGTAAGCTGCGATATTCCGAACCAGATGTGTGAAAAATAATGGCATTGGAGCGCTCATCCACTACCATACGAAGGTCTTCGTTATTCACGCTCACATTGGTACTTCGAGGTGTTGATTCGCGCTGCTCTTTTGCCTCTGACGTTGCCGAAGTAGAACGACTAACAGCAGAACTATTTCCGCCGCCCAACAAGTTTTGCAAACTTTGGCCTAAATCCACGGCTCGAGCAAACTCGGGCTCAAAAATAAAGTATTGCTTCTCGTTGCCATCAGCTGGCTGATCGAGTTGCTGCGACCAAAACTCAACGCGCTGTAAAAAAGCCTCATTATTGGTGAAGAAGACCAAACTATTAGTCCGCTCAATAGCAACCATGCTAACCGCTTGCTCTGTAGAGCCTGAACTATTACTGCTTATGCCTTCTTGCTTTAACAGCTCGCCAAGTTTTTTACTCAACTCTTTTGCAGGCATAAACACTGATTTATACATACCAATATGACGGTCTCTGAACGCAGGCTTATCCATCATTTGCATAAATTCAAGGGCTCTGATCACCTCGGCACGCTTACCTTTGAACATAATGGCATGCTGGTCAAAAAGAGGCTGCGCATCTACGTTTGTCATCTGCCTAATGGTATTCGCAAGTGGCGTTTGCATGCCACTGGTAAATGGCGCAATCTGTATTATGCTATTGGCGGTGTTAGGTACATCTTCGACTTTGTTACCATAGCCATACACCACGTTTCCACCGGCAGCATTCTCAGAGGGATGGATATAAAAAATATCATCCTGCTCGCGAATAATAATACCGCGTTCGGTCAACAAGTCTTGGCTGATAGAAAATAAACGGCGCTTGCTTAGCTGCTCTTTAAGATTAATTGTTATTGCGTCGTCACTGTTGGTGATTGCATCCCCAATGATGTAATTAACGCCAAGTAAATCGCCAAATACATAATGCAAATAATCCTTAACTTTGAGGCTATCCGCAGTCAGCTTTACTTGCTCGTTATCACTAAACTGTTGCGCTAAGTTTGGTTGGCTGGTTTGTGTTACTTTACCATCAGGTAATGCAGGTAAATATACCAAGCCGCTCGATTGCGTCTGCGGACGCGCTTTTTCGTCGTGTGACGACAAGTCGTTGTTGACTGTTTTGCCTTTACTCTCTTTTTCTAAGTACGAGCCGTTGACTGCAACTGAGTTAGGTACTGAACTACATGCCGACAGTCCCGCTGTGACAATAAAACCGAGTAAGATTTTCTGTGCTTGTTTCATAGTGCTTCCGTCGTTATCGCTTCGTACTTTGGTACATAATAAGCGTGATATGCTGGTCACCCTTATTGAGTTCTACTTTTACATTAGAGTTAATAGTCAAAATAAAATCTTCTATCACTTCGCCCTGATTAAACCTTTTTAGCTCATTGGCACCATTTTTGACTGACGTAATATCTATCAGGGCGTATGTAGATTCAGGCGAGTGCACCACAGCCTTCAACCTCAACTCTTTATCGCGAGCAAAAACAGAAGTCAGCTCCCCTGTTTGTTTTGCTTGCTCATCTGGACTCATGCCATTATCTTGTGACTCTGGCTGTTCTACTTTTTTAACAACCCATGTGTCAAGCGTACGCTCAATATCATGCTTACTTTGTTCTGATAGCTTAGGTAAAAACGTTTGTTCGGCGTTATTCAGCCTAAACGGCTTACTGTCAGCATTAACTTCTGTTTGTAAGCGAGTAACGGCGTCAATAGCAAAGAGTGTTAGCATAAAAATACTGATATAGATGTATAGTTTACTCACCCTTAGCCCCTTCTTGTAAGTAAAAGGAGAGCAACAAACTGACTTCTCCACTCCCCGTTTCTTCAGCGCTCAGCCCTTGTATATTTAAATCAAAATATTCAACAACCACGACTGGTGATTGAGATTCGAGCATAACCAAAAAGGCAGCGAGATCGGTCAATTTTCCCGAAATATTTAGTCTAATTTGCTCCTTGTGCAGAGCCGCTGATTGATATTTTAGTGCTGGCTGCCAACCTATATTAATGGTCGACAAATTATGTTCTGTGAGCCATTGATTAACTTGCTTTTGTGTATCAATTCTAAACTTCGAGGGTTCTTGCCAATCAAATAACATTGTGGTGAAAACACGTACTACATCAGCAACTTGCTCTTTTGCGAGCTCGATTTCTTGAAGCTGTGTCATTACCTGTTCCGCTTTAAATAGGCGCTTCTCAATTTGAGCGATATTCTCAACTTGTTCCTCCTGCCATGTGAAAAGCGGGACTAATGCAAATTTTATTGTGGCTAACAGAATCATCAATGCTAGGAGCATTTTATATTGTTTTAGTTGCTCAACCATGGTCGCCACCCGAACGTTCATTTATTGGCTGATATTCAGCTTTATAGGTACTTACCGGAATTGTATAGCTAATTACAAACTCTTCTTTTCCTTGATAACTTCTAACAGGGAAGTCAAATTTAGGATCTAGAACCCAGCCAAATTCACTGAGTGACTCGAGGACGGCAATAGCATTTGAGCTCTCTCCTCGAATTACAAATCGGTCACCTTTGTATTGTAAGCTTTCGATCCTTGCTTTATCCCGAACGCTATCCAGTAAAAGCAAGTTTGGTGAAACCTTTGGTACATCCTGCATTACTGCTTGCCAATTTTCGACTCTACCCTGATTCTTTTCATACTCTGAAAATGTAGATAATGCTTGATTAATATTACTTTGATTTCCACTGAGCTCAGCTTGGAGATATTCTTTTTTGGCCACCAAGTAAGCACTGCTTAGCGCTAAGTATGATACGCAAGCAATGGCGCTTAACACTGCAGCTTTTTTGAAATAAGCTTGATAAGCCAATAAACCTTGTGGCTGAATAAAGCTAGATACAGAGCGCTTAAGAAAAGGAAAGATAGACTCGACCATTCGCGTTAATAGACTTCTCTCTGAATCTATTTCAGATACGGTATCAAAGCTTATGCCAACCGTGTTTGCAAAACGTTCAGGGGAATTCACTAACCCAAAACGAGCAACGGAATATATCACCTGATTTCTTTGCGCAAGGTAATACTCGTTATTAACCAAGGTGATGCTCGAATTAGATTCACTGATGGCAATTAACACCGATTCTGGTATCACAACTAATGAGCCTTCGGCTTTTATATCGAATAACCAACTGTTTAAAATTGACGTACTTTCATCTTGAGCGCGGATCTGCGTGGAATAGCGCTCAGCGCTGTGCTTCTGCTTACGCAGTTTTAACAAGCTATTTAATGCTTTACGATCAGTTACAGGCAGTTTATCGACTTGCTCAATATAATGGTTTCTAGCAACGATTTGGATAAGCTTTGGTGACGACGACTTGATTAAATGCCACCCATCCTTGTCATAGTTAAGATGAAAGTGCTGACTATCTTTGTAGTAACTAACCAGATTACAAATCAGCCTTTTTTGCCAACCTAGCAATGCATGTTCACTCATTGTGTTATTAACCTTCCGAAGCCACTAAATTTACTGGCTTTGACTTGTTTGGATCTAATAGGTAATAAAGCGTACGATTTACGCGTGCATCGCCCAGCTGAGTCTCGATTTTTATCTTATAATTACTGGACGGAAACAAAGTGATGTTTCGGCTTTCCTCAACCCCTGTATACGCTGAAAATAATGCTGGGGTTAACGTTTTCTCATTACGCATCTTTATAATTTGTTCTACTACTGGTACGTCATACAAACTATGTAACAAACTATCAGGAGCTGTCATCGGATTAAACACACTTTTCTTATACATTGTGGCATTTTGCTCCAAGTACTTACGCAAAGAACTCGAGATATTCAAATGTGATAGCTCAGACCAAGTTTGAATGATACCATTTTTATAATCTGATTCTGGTAAAGAGTGCCTAGATAACTTATCGACATCTTGCCAATCTTGTATTTGGCTCAATAGTAGCCGAGCATCATAGTCGCTTAGTCCCTTATGCGTCAATACTCGCAACCACCTTTGTTCCGATGGATAACTAAGATTAAGCAGCCCTCTTAAATCTTGAAGGCTGATGCTCGCGTGATCCCCATAACGAAAATCTTCACCATAAAAATTCCAGACGCCAGTTAGTGCTGGCAGATCATTTGAAAAAGGCGAAGTTGGTGACTTTGACTCTGTTAATAACGCAAAAAGAACCGTTGCTTCAGCATCATAATTATCAACCAGAGCTTGCGCTCTGTTGTCGAATGCAGCTGCTATCTCAACTTGCTGCCGTGCTGTTTTAGTCATGAACAAACCAAGTAAACTAAGCACAGCGGTGATAAGTAAAACTTGTAGTAAAGCGATTCCTTGTTGCATTAGAACTTCCCGCTTTCAATAAAGTGGCCTTTCCAACGACTGGGATCCCTATCTAGCTGGGAAAAAAGTGTAAAGTCATCAATATTCAATTTAATATACTCTGGCGTCAATCCTCGCTCTTGCGAGCGATAGTTTTCAAACCAGTTTGGCGCTGTGCCTGGCGTTCTACTTGACTTGAGCGTCAAATCCCGCCATCCAAAATAACTTAAATCAGCTCGCTGAAGGTTGCTAAGTAACACTTTACTATTGCTGAAATCCAGCGATTGCTCCATAGACGTTAATATCGTTTGTTCCAAGGAGATAGCCTGATACACCAATTGAAAGTCATTTTTGTTCTGCTGGAGCACCAAGCGAAATATTTCAGGTCCACCATTAACCAGGCCATTATTCGTCACTGCCAGTAACCTTGACTCAGAACCTACAAAAAAGAAGGTGGGCTCCCCCGTTTTATCCCTAACAACATATGGAATGACCCCTTTAAGTACCTGATCAAGCTGTGCTACTACTTTCGCTGTTCGGGCTTGCTGCTGAAAGTCCCCAAGTTCTTTATCCCATCGACTTGCAAACTGAAAATACGCAAAGGTACCTGTCGCCATTACTAAACTTAATAAAGTAATTGATATCAGTAGCTCAACTAATGTGAATCCTTTTTGCTTAACGACCACGCCAACTCACCTCTTTAAATTGGTATTGACGGACTATGCCTTGGGCTTCAACCTCAAGCGAGACTTGCCATAACTTATATTGATTGCTCGTTGTTTGTAGTTGGATCGCAATATCTGAGGTACCTGAAATAGAATCACCTTTTTCCTTAATTGCTGAGGCATCCCAACGGAATGATACCCCTCCATTAGTACCTGTACCTTCCAATCTAGTTTGATTAAAAGGAGCATGCCTTATGTCAAATCGTACAGTATCTAATACTCCCGTAATCGCAGTTGAAAATTGAACATACTTTGATGCTTTCTCTGAACTAATAAATGCACCTCGGTAAAGCATGGAGACTGTAGTGATCACCGCCAATAAAATAACAACTGAAACGAGAAGCTCAACAAGCGTAAAGCCTTTTTTATGGTGCATCATTACCCTGCAACTCAATTTGAAAAGGCTGTCCAAGGTAGTGAGTAGTAATGCTGTCGGTTGAGATCATACCGAAGCGATTAAGCGTAATTTCTTGCTTAGGGAACTGTATGTACTTTAGTTGCTTGCTTTCGACTGCTGTTTCGCCTTGAAAAACAATACCGTTATCCTTTTCTAGTACCACCAAATAATCTCTTTGCTCTAGAAATGCTTTATTGGCTCTATTTCGCAACCAGTTTTTTACCTCAACTAACTCCATCTTTGCATCTGAGCGGTTAATTGCTTTTAAAGATAAAGGTGCTACCAAAGACATGATCAAGCCCATAATGGTAAGCACAATTAACAACTCAATCATTGTGAACCCACGCATAGTATTCATGCTTAAAAGCCAACATCATTGAGTGAGATCATACTGAGCATCATCACAACCACCACACCACCAACAAAAACCCCCATAAAAAGGATCATCAGAGGTTCTAGAAGTGAAGTGATTCTATCGGTCCAAGTTTCAAAATCTTGCCTTGAGCGACTCGCAATTTCATCAAATACAGTTTCCAACTTTCCAGATTCCTCACCAACTTCTAGTAGGGAAATATAAAAAGACGGATAGAGAGAAGACTGCTGCAGTGAAGGAGTTAATTGATTTCCGCGTTTGACCTTTTTTCGAGCGACTTCCAATTCAGCATGAAGCTGCTGATTCCGGATATTACCAGTTGCGAGTGCTAACGCTTTATCGATTGGTACCCCAGCCTTTAGCATTAAGCTTAAACCGGTATTAAAACGGATCCGTTCAACCGTTTTTACCGCAGTACCACAAATGGGAAGTTGTAATACAATTCGATGCCACCAAGCAATTATACGTTCATTCTTACTGGCAAAATAAACTCCCGCAAAAGCAGTAACGAGTCCTAGAAATAGTAATGATTGATTTTGGTTAAACCATGCACTAGTCCCGAGCATTGCTTGTGTGTACCAAGGTAGTTGCTCAATATTCGCGAACATATCAGCCATTTTGGGAATGATCACATTAAAGATAAATAAAATACTGAGTACACAGACAAAAAAGATGACGACAGGATAAGTAATAGCGCTAACAATTTTTTTTCTAAGGTCACGCTTAAACTTTAAATCCTGAGACAGCCCTGCGAACGTACCGGCGAGATCTCCAGATGCTTCACCGAGTTCAATCAAATTGCAATAGAGACCATCGAAAACTTTAGGATGTGCTCTGCAGGCTTGAGAGAGACTACTGCCTTTTTTTAGGCTTTGACTAAGTTCAGACAACAGCTTAGCTAATACAGGCTTAGCCTTCGTTTTTCGAATAATATCTAGGCCTCGGTCGATCCTGATGCCTGTTGCCAGTAGTAAGCTCAGCTCAGACGTTACAAACTCCAAATCTGCTAAACTGACGCGTTCTTCAAAAAAGCGGTTTCCCTGACGTGATGATTGCTGCTCTTTCAACTCATAGGGGAGTAAACCTTCTTTTTCTAGCTGTAACTGAGCTGAGGCAAGGCTATCCGCTTCAATAAGGCCATCACACTTTCCTCCCATAGAGTCAAAAGCCTTGTAGCTAAACGAAGCCATTAGCCAGCAACCCTCACAACTTCATCAATGGTAGTTTGACCGAGGATCGCTTTATAAAGACCATCCTCTAGTAAAGTGCGCCGGTTTCTACTCGCGTTATGCACCTTTGCTTTTTGAATGAAATCAGCATCTTTTGGAGTACTCTTAATAGTATCATCACATGCTAAGTATTCAGTAATAGCTAAACGCCCTTTGTAACCTGTATGTGCACATTTCTCACAACCAGTACCACGCTGTAGATTAATTTTATCTAAGGAAAATTTGGTCGCAATATTGCCCAGATCATATTGTTTAATTAACTCAACACTGTCCGGATCGCTTGTCGCGCAGTGTTCACAAACCTTGCGCGCTAAACGTTGAGCAACCACAGAGATTAGTGCCGCATTGAGCAAAAACTCTTCAACGCCTAAATCTAGAAGACGAGTATACGCACTCGCCGCATCATTCGTGTGCACCGTTGAAAACACTAAATGCCCAGTCAATGCGGATTGTAATGCAATTTGTGCTGTCTCTTTATCCCGGATCTCACCTAGCATAATCACATCTGGGTCTTGACGAACAATTGAGCGAAGACCAGCAGCAAAATCAAAACCTATTTCGCTATTTACCTGAACTTGGTTGATACCCTCAAGCTGATACTCGACAGGATCTTCGAGTGTTATAATTTTAACGTCATCATTATTTAGTGCGTTCAGGAAAGTATAAAGTGTTGTCGTTTTACCCGAGCCCGTTGGTCCAGTTAACAAAACAACCCCCGCAGTCTTTTTTATATCTTCTCGGATACTTTGTTCTATGTCTTGAGATAACCCCAATACAGACATTTCATATCTGACACTTTCTTTCCTAAGAAAACGCATTACGATAGACTCACCATCATTAAGTGGTAAAGCCGAAACCCGAATATCGATGTCTTGGTTAGCAATCTTCATTTCAATCTTGCCATCTTGCGGACGCCGACGCTCAGCGATATCCATACCTGATAAAATTTTCAGCCTAGTAACAATGGGTAACTGTTTGCTAGCGGGAATAACCTCTGCTTCGTGCAATACCCCATCAACACGAAACCTTGCTCGATAGCGCCCCTCATATGGCTCAAGGTGCATATCAGAAGCTCCTTGTCGAAGCGCTCGGCTTATTAAGGAGTTTAGCAAGTTAACTGTTGGCGCTTCCGTTGCCAACTCTTTGAGCTTTTCTTCTTCTGCGCTGAAAATATCTGATTCAACTTCTTCAGATGTATCAAGTTTTGATTTAAGTAAGTTAATATCTGATGCAGAAGCTAAGATGATATTAGGGTTAATCTTATGCTTAAATAGCCATTGGTTCATGAAAGGATCTAGAGGCTCTTGTACAGCAAAGCTCCAATTGCTTTCGTCAATGCTTAGCGGCACCCAATTATGCTCAAGACAAACTTCTACAGCTGAGGAAATTTTCATTTCTTCAGCATCGAAATCACTAAGCTGCTCAGGAGTAATCATTGGAAGATTTAAATACAGCGCATATAGGTCGAGTAACTGATCCTCTGGTAAACTACCCATATTAACCAATATTTGTTCAAGCCTACCGCCATATTTTTGTTGGTAGCTTAACGCTTTTTCAATATCACTAAAATTTACGTCAAAGCGTTCAGTTAGAAGTTGATTAAGTTCCATAAAATTACTGATGAACAATATCTGCGTTAGTTTCTTCACCACCTTCTTGGCCATCAGCACCCAGTGACTTCAATAAGTAAGGCGAGCCATTATCTCCAGGAACTTTATAAACATATGGGTTACCCCAAGGGTCCATAGGGACGTCTTTTGGTAGATACGGACCATCCCACCTTGCCACATCACTGCTTCTCAATTCCTGCAATGATTTCGGATAGCTACCAACATCTAGTCGATAAGTATCAATTGCAGTTTCAAATGATGACATTTGAGCAGCTGCTATTTTACGCTCTGATGAACTCAACCTTTTGAAAAAGTCAGGCGCGACTAGTGACATTAACAGGCCTAAAATTACGATCACAATTAACAACTCCATCATAGTGAAGCCGTTATGTTTATTCTTTGTCTTCATATTGTTTGTCATTGAACTACTCTTTAATTCTGTTTCTTGATAAAGACATGCTTTCTTAAAAACCGTGCAACCTTCCACGCATGCTGAATACAAGCAGAATAGGCAACAAAAATACCGATAAATAAGACTAACATAAACCAATGGGGAATACCTATCAACTCTCCAACTATCCCTATCGACGCAAGAAACACAGCCAACATTGATATCGTAATTAAGGCTTTTCGAGAGCTAAAACCTATACGCATGAAAACATGATGTAAGTGATCTCTGTCTGCTTTGAATGGAGAATGACCTTTTTTAACACGCCTAATGATAATTGCCATCATATCCATCAGTGGAATAGCAATTATCCAAAGTGCAGTAACTGGACTGAAAGCGTTATCTACTTCTGATTGGGTAGCTATCATTAACAACCAAATAACGCTCAGCCCAATGAACATAGAGCCCGCATCACCCATAAATATTTTCTTATTTCGGTGACCCAATACACCTAGGTTAAAAGCGAGATAAGGAACTATGGTTGCAATAATGATTAACGGTAAAACCGACAACTGCCCACCATTAACCCCCATTAATATTAAAATGGCCGCAAACGTTGTAATACTCATGGCACCAGCTAGGCCGTCTATACCATCAATCATGTTAAAGGCATTTATAGCAGCAATAACAGCAATGACTGTAAAAGGAATCCCCAACAACCCCAGGTCAATAGACCCAAATCCAAACAAATTACCCAAGTTATGAATATAAGCGTCGGAGCCCCACATCATAATGAGTGCGACTAAAGCCTGAACACCTAAACGGATCTTGACTCCTAATTGGCGGTAATCGTCAATTACTCCAAGAAGGACAATAGCAGCAGCACAAATTAAGTAAACTATCAGCTTTTTCTCAAGTGGCAAAAATACAATGATTGAAGCCAACACTGCCACAAAAATCGATACACCACCGATAAGCGGAATAGCACCCACATGCTTTTTTCGGCTGCAGGGCACGTCAACTAAGCCAAAACGCTCAGCGACAGGCTTAATCATAAAAATTGAACAGTACGATGCTAAAAATGCAAAGAAAATGACCATAAAGATCCACATGCTTCCATCATTATCTAATTAACGCGCCATTGTAATAGAAATTAAATTTAAACTAAATTGCCAATAACACTAAATAACAACTCTCTATCCTACCCAAAAATTACTTTCTGAGCACAAAATGTCTAAATAATAACAGAACAAACGCAAGTACACTGCCTAGGAAAGTAATACCAAGACAAATCAATGCACGCTTTGGTCCAGCTTTTTGGATCGGCAGAATGGCAGGATCAATTGTCTTAAACACATATTGCGACTGTGTTTGCGCCAGCATCTTGGTCTGCTCTTGTTGCTCGATCAGCTGGTAAAATATCTTCTGCATATCTGCAACCGATGTTTCCGCTAATGCCTTTTTCAAATACTCTATTTTTACATTGGACTCTGCTACTGCCTCAGCTTTCATGTAATCGTTAATTTCCACAACGATGTTTTCCACCATTTCCTTCGCTAAGTAGGGGGAATAATGAGTCATTGCAATAGTAATTAGTCCCTTCTCCTTTTCTTCTATCACAGCTAAATTCTGTGCTCTGATATGTTCAAATACTTCTTGGATGCCTGGCTCAGGCTTAAAAGGTGCTGAAACATCTCTGAGCCAAATACCAGCTTCTTTATCATAAACTTTACCATTGTATATCAACTGATTACTGCCCAGTTCCCACCCTTCAGTAGCCATCAGTTTTGGCTTTAATTCATATTTTTCAACAAAGTTATTTAAAAATGAGCGGCTTTGCATTACTTGAAGCGCAAGTGCTGATTTATCGCCCTTTCCTCCACCTAAGTTCACTCCTGCCATTGCAGCTAAGCCGCCAAACTCAGATTTCAAATTTGAGAGCATGCCGCCTTGAGTATCTTCAACAGGTGAAAGTAATACCGTCGCTTTATAAGTATTCGGTAGAGAAAGTGCAAAAAACACACTGGATACAGCAAATACAGCAGTGACTAATATGATTAGCCACTTTCCCCTCCAAAGCACTGACAAAATTTCAGTCAAATCAACTTCATTTTTTTTAATGATATCAGCTTCATTCATCTGTTTATTGTTATCCATTATTTGTTAAGCGTTGCAATTGATGCTGCAGCTAGACCAAGCTGATAAATAATCTGTGTCGCTGTACTCCACAGTGTCAAGCTATCAATATGTTGAGCGTCCAGAGGTACAACTATCGTGTCGCCCGGCGCTAGTTGGCCTCCATGGCTGCTGACTGCAAACCATGATCCTGAACTAGGTAATTCAACTGAACCATTAGCTTTTATGATATAAATACGCTCGTCATCCGCTTTTTGCTTTAATCCGCCGCTAGCTTTAATGTAGTCATCAACAGACTTAGATGAATCAAATAAGTGTGTTGCAGCCAGATTAACCTCTCCAATGACACTAACAGAGTCCTGCATTGCTGGGATATATAACGCATCACCATCTTCTAACTGCAAAGATTGGGTCGAACGTTTATCAAGGTCAATAACCAAACGTCCTAACGCCTCAACCTTCGATAAATCCTTTAATATTTGATCCATATCTTCATATGGCATAGAAGTATTTGCAGTCGCGCTTTTTTGGAAAGTATTAGTAATAATATCGCGTCTTAACTCTTGAGTTAGGCGTTGAATTTGCGAAGTTTCTTTGCGCTTGATAGATTCACGTGTAAAAATTGCCGCCTCTTTATGTGCAAATTGATTAAAGCCACCAACTCTTTCTAGTAGGCTATCAAGTGTCTCACCACGTTTAATGGTGTACGTCCCAGGGAATTTAACCTCACCAACAACCTTAACCTCTAGTCTTTCTTGCCAATTAGGTCTTGGGAAAATGTTAACAGTATCTTTGCTCGTCAGTATTTGAGTTGGATTAGCCAACTCGTCCAAACCGTTAAGTTGGATATGTTCAACCTGTTTACCATCATTATAAACAACACGAGTTAGCTCAACCTGCTCGAGATAAGCCGATTCAAGAAACCCACCGCCAGCTTGCACCGCTTTTTGGAAGTCTGCATTTTCAGATAATGGATAAACACCAGGAAACTTAACTTGACCGTTTACAGCAAACAATTTTGCAGGCTCGCTAGGCGTTGCCTGCCTCTGCAGCTTAGCGACAATTGGCGCAAGTAGCTTTTGGCGACTAAATACCGCATAGTCTTCTTCTTCTACTTCCTCAGGCTCTTGAAAAAGTGCATCAATACTTGTGATTAATTTAACTTCTTCTTCAAGCTCAAATAGTTCATCTTCTTTCAAACCAATATATTTTAAGAACTCATCGCGCTCAAATTGCTCCCATAACTTCACGTTTTCGCGTAGTTTCAGTTGCTCTTTGTTATATGCGAGGTCTTCTAATAACTGCTCTTCTTCTTCTTTAAGCTGGTAGCGGCTAAATACGACGATTGTATCGTTAGACGCGAGCTCTATATCCCCCGCTTTACCGTTAAAAATATCTTGTAAAGAAAACTGATGGATAGCGATGTCGCCTTCAAAGTTAACTTCACGAATAATCAATGAGTAGCCAAAATCTGCAATGGATAGCAAATCTTCTCGTGGCGCACTGAAGATATCTTTGAGTGTCTTACCCTGATGCCATTCATAATGACCTGGGCTGGTTACCGCACCAACAACAGTCACGGTATCTTGGAAACGAGTTGAAGCAGCGTTGACCGAAATCTCATCACCGTTTTGTGGTTTGTAGCTTGTGTTTTCAGTAAAGTTGTAGTTTAGGGTGATGCGCCTTCCATCACCGTTGTAGCGTGAGACAACTACTTTCGATTTATTTGCATTGGCTTTGAAGCCTCCTGACATAGCCATCACACTCTCAAGCGAGTCTGATTCTTTAAGCTCAAAAATAGCTTGACGGTTAACTTCACCTTTTACTTTTATTTTCTTAGCTGCTGGCGGAATAAAAACAACATCGCCAGGCTTTAAAACTACATCATCAGAGCTATCACCAAATAGCAATAAGTCATAGAGATCGAAGGTAGTAACTAGCTTACCAGCCCTTTTGACTTGGATTTTTCTCAGCGAACCATTATCACTCACTCCACCTGAAACAAACAGAGCATGTGTGACCGTGGCGAGAGGAGACACGGTATAGCTACCAGGCTTATAGGCTTCACCCACTACCATTATACGCATTGGGTTAAGTTCACCCATCGAGACGAAAGCTTGAACACCGATCATTTCCTCAGAGATTTTTTTCGAGATCAGAGCTTTCAATTCCTTAAATGATAAGCCAATTACATGAATTGGGCTTAGGTTAGGAATGGCGAGACGTCCTTCGCGATCGATTTGTACTTCGTGCTCTTCATTGGTTTTACCATACAGGTTGATTTTTACTGTATCTCCAATCCCAAGCAAGTAAGTATCAGGAATAGCAGCCAACTCAGAGGGAATAAAAGTCGTAGGCTCACCAGCAAATAGCTCATAACCAAAAGGCTTAAGTTCTTCTAACTTTGGTTTGAATTTATCCTCTTCTTCTTCCTCCTCCAGTAACCCCTTTTTGTCACGTGGTAGAATCGAAGGCTCCTTCTCTTCGTTCTTTTTGTCACCTTTATTATTATCCAGGGTGCTTAGATCGATACCATAGCGCTTTGCAAGGGCTTCTTGCTGAGCTTTGGGGAGTTTTTTAAACTGTTCAATTTGCTGTTTGCTTGGTGTCATCGCAACAGATTGGTGCGATATAAGAATAAAAACTGAGAGAAATAATATTCTGAAGAACTTCACTGAAATCTCTTCCATTATAGATTTTTGTTAAACTTTGAGCATTCTACCGAAGTTTGGAAGAATTAAAAGGGCACTGAGGTACCCTTTGGAAAGATACTTGTTAGAAACTGTAAACCAAAGTAAGTGACGTTTCTGTGTCTGTATTTTCTTTATCGTCTGCTACGTCAGAGTTGTGGATAATGTTGTACGCCACTTTCATCTGTAGAGAACCGTTGATTTTGGTCAGCAACGCCGTTTCAGACGTTGTCTTGGTGTTGGTATCACCATATTCAATCGCGATAAGCTGTGTAAAGCGTGCGTTTTCTGAGATCTGCCATTGATAATCTAGTTTACCCACACCGATAAACTCGCTTTCAGACGTACCAGCAAGTAGCTCACCGTCATCGTCAAGTTCAGTGCTATCGTCTTGGTGCTCAAAGCGCTTTACACCGGGACCGATTTCAGCGTTAAGATACATGTCGTCGTTTTCGAATAAACGTTGACCGTAACCCACTGAAATAACCGCTTCACTACGGTAGGCACCAAAGTAATCTGAAACATAGGAACCAAACACGAACAAATGGCTGTTATCTTCATTTAGCTTATAGTTACCTTGAACTGATGCTGAGTATTTTTCGTTAGTGCGAGATGTAACATCTACGCCTGCATCGTTTTCACGCGTGTCTTCTTTGTAGAAGCCGTCTAACTTGTACTCGTTATTCCAGTTAGTTAGGTTGTGCTTAGCTTTGATCCCACCTTTTAGGGTTGTTGTTTCTGTATTACCACTGGTGATAATCGCACCCACTTCACTGGTTACATCCCAAACTTTCTTTGGCTTCTTAGCTTTGCTTTCTGCCGCTGCATTAGCGCTTGCTGCAACAAGAATACAACAGGTTAAAACCTTTAATTTCATTTCTAACTAACCTTTTACTGATCTTTGTGTAGGTGAACATCCATTTGCGGGAATGGAATGGTGATATCGGCTTCGTCTAGCGCAATTTTAATATTTTCCACAAGTGTGAAATACGTTGGCCAGTACTCTTCTGTTTTAACCCAAGGGCGAACGACAAAGTTAACACTTGAATCCGCAAGCTCTAGTACCGCAACATTGTACGCAGGTTCTTTAAGAATTCTTGGTTCATTATCTAGTACAGACTTTAATACTGCTTTTGCTTCTCTAAGATCTGCGTCATAGCCAACACCAATAACAAGATCAATACGACGTGTTTTTTCACGCGAGTAGTTAACGATTGCACCAGACATAATAGAAGAGTTTGGCATTACAATCACCTTGTTATCAGGAGTACGTAGCTCAGTAGAGAAGATTTCTATCTTTTGTACGCTACCCGCTTTACCGCCTGCTTCAATATAGTCACCTGACTTGAATGGACGCAGCATGATGATCAATACGCCAGAGGCAAAATTAGACAGTGAACCTTGTAGTGCAAGACCAACTGCCAAACCTGCCGCACCTAGAATAGCGATGAATGAGGTGGTTTCGATACCAACTTGAGACAATGCCATAAGCAATGTCGCAGCAAACACAATCGCATAAGCAATATTGGCAACAAATGAGCCAACTGCTTTATCTACTTTGCGCTTACCAAACGCTTTTTCGGTAAGATTAGCACTGAGCTTGGCAAGTTTTAGGCCAACGAAGAAAATTATTAGTGCTATAACGCCTTGCAGCACATAGTGTAAGATTAAATCTGAGTTCTCATTAACCCACTTCCAAACAGCTTCCATACTCATCCCCCTTTTTATATTAAGCAGTTATTTATCATTAGATCGGCTGGATCATACATAGGATATATGAATATTTGCTGTATGCGGAAATAATCTCCGAAAAAAAACTTTTATTAAGTTTTTTCTATATTTCCCTTTGCATTTGATAAAAACTTATGTATTATGCGCGCCACACCACACGAGGTGTTCAAGTCTTTAGTGGCGGCTGTAGCTCAGTTGGTAGAGCCCTGGATTGTGATTCCGGTTGTCGTGGGTTCAAGTCCCATCAGTCGCCCCATTCTTTCTATATATTTACTCTCATTTTATCTTTTTACGTATACATCACTCCTACAAAATAAACACCAAACATCAGCGTAGCAGCGATTTTATATCGCGACTTAGGAATGACACTCTCGTTACATAAAGTAGCTCCTACACGACCAACACCAAACAATAAGCACCAGACATCAGCGTAGCAGCGATTTTATATCACGACTTAAGAATAAAACCCTCGCTACATAAAGTAGCTCCTACACGACCAACACCAAACAATAAGCACCAGACATCAGCGTAGCAGCGATTTTATATCGCGACTTAGGAATGAAACACTCGCTACATAAAACAGCTCCTACACAACAAACAACAATCATCAGATTCAGTGTAACAACGATTTAACATCGCTAAACAGCTTCCTGCATCAAGCAGGTTCTAAAGGAACGGAGTGATTTAGGCATAAAAAATGCCACCTTATTCAGGTGGCATCACACACGGGATTATTTCTACATACATAGAAATGCTTTACATTTTCTTGCTACGCTTTCTTTTTGATCTTATGACCTTTCACAGCGTAGAAGATTATAAATAGATAGCAAGGTAACATTACAAGGTGTGCAATTTGCTGTGATTCCACCGTACCTGAGGTACCCTTTGCTAAACCTAAGAACACTGGGCCAAATGCACCACCGGCAATACCCATAACCAATAAACCAGAGCCTACACTGGTTAGCTTGCCAAGTCCAGATAATGCGAGCGGCCAAATAGCAGGCCACATAATGGCATTCGCTAAACCTAAAATAGCGACCATCAATAGAATATCAGGCAACGCTGATAATCCAAATAGATTTGAAATGACAAACGAGTCTGGGCTACCAAATGAAATTGCGAGCGTGAGAAGCACACCAAGTACGGCTGATGCTGTTAACGCCCTCTCCTGCGATATTACTCTCGGGATCAATATGATGCCCAAAATATAGCCCGTAACCATACAAGCCATAGTATAAGATGTCATCACACTATATTTTTCAACCCCCAGTGCTAGCGCAAATGAACCAATCGTATCACCAGCAATCACTTCAACCGCAACATACAAAAACAGTGCGATCACGCCAAGCTTTAGATTAGGGTGAGATAGCGCTTCTCTCACTGAGCCGTGTTCTTCCTCATCATCTTTTTCTATTTCAGGTAGTGGAGCAAACTTAATACCTAGGGCAAAAATACCAATAAATGCAGCCAAGCCTAAATATGGCCCGATAAGACCGTTTGCCATTGCATCGATATCAGCTTGAGTCAGCTCTTTACCTGCCATATCAGTAAAGTTACTCAGCACCAACGCAGTAAATACAAGCGGCGCAACAATACCAGCACCTTTATTCAGTATACCCATAATACTGACGCGTACAGCTGCTGACTCTTCAGGCCCAATGCGCACCACATAAGGGTTTACAGCTGTCTGTAATAATGTTTGCCCAATACCCATAGTAAATTGAGCAAACAAAAACAATGCAAACATTTGTGTTTTAGCCGCTGGAATATATAGCAACGCCGCACACATCATCATCGCAATCGCGATGGCCATACCATTTTTATACCCCACCTTGCGGATAACTAGAGCTGAAGGAACTGCGGTAAATGTCACAGCAATATAAAAAGAGAAAAGAATAAATGAAGATTGGAGAGGCGTTAGTTTTAATACTTGCTCCAAATATGGCATTAGCGACCCATTAAGCCAAGTCACAAAGCCAAGAATAAAAAACATGGCGGCGACAATTGCCATAGGGATCGCGTTACTTCGTTTTGTTGTATTCGACACGGTAGCTTCCATAAACATTACTCATCGTTTATTGTTTGTATGGCTTTTTGCCTTGTTATTTTTTGCTTTGCTCACTGCTTTCTTTACAAAAATGACAGCGCTGACATTTAACTTTACGTTAAAATCTATTTCATTACCAGTTAGAATTTGAGCAAAATTATCACCAAAAAAGGGCCATTGCCCTTTTTTTGCGATAAACTGAATACGAGGGTTTATTTCAACCCTGTGACACGGCTCGTATTTTTTTCTCCGGCTCGCGTTCTCAACAATACCTTACTTTCATCTGAGACACTCATCTGATCAGTATAAGGCTGCCAAGATTCACCATTGTCTAAGCTCACTTCTATTGCCAGATAAGGAAACGCACTATTCGCTTCAAGTTTCCCCAACACCACCTTAGCACCTGGAACCGGAAGGTTTGGCTTAATGCCATCATTCTGTAACTTTGCAATCTCTTTTAAAGACAGGGCTGCTGCGAAGGTTGAGAAGTCTTTGTTTAGCTCTTTTTGGTGAATACGACGCCCTTCCCAATCTGCTTTATGCCAAGCGCGCTCTGCAAGCGAAAGCAACCGAGGGAAAATCAATCGTAACACTTGGTCTTCCGAGCGAATGGTCTCACTCCATATTTGTCCTTGCATACCAAGGATATTTTGCGGCTTCTTAAGCGCAGGTAACTCTCGACCAACTAAGGCTTCTAGGTTCACGATAGGCTCACGGTTTCGCGTGAAGTCCGCATTCGCATAAATATTATCTGGCATATACGAAAATGCTTTTTTCGTATCTGTATAACGCGTTGCCCAATAATAGCCGCGCTCTTCAGGGTGCGCTTCGTAAGGGTGATCAAAGTACAAATGAGTACCGTGAGACAAAATAACTTGGTAATTGTTGTTTGCAAAACGATGGGCTCTGTCTGCAACTCCCCACTCCCAAATGTTATCCCAAGTATTTACCAAAAACTGCGGATTTGGGAATTCATCACGTTTAAAGGTCGTCGTGGTGTTATACATTAAACCATCTTCCCAAGCGGCTGGAGTGATCCCACGCTTGGCAAGCAATTTTGCCACTTTTTGAGTAAAGTATGGTTTTAAATCATTGGGTCCAGCGACCCCGTTGTCGGCTACCGCAAATAACTCATTACATGCAGGTGACTCAGTCCATGAGCCCTTTCCAACCTCATCACCACCAAAGTGGACAGTCGTTAGCATAGTGCCAGCATCGCGATACATTTCCTGCAGCTCATATACCACCTTTTCCATAAAGGCATAGCTTGAGTCCAAGCAAACATTAATAGAGTTGTCAGTATAGAGTTGCACGGTTAGATACTTTGAAGTGTCATTAATATCGCTCAGAAGGTAGGCTTTGGCCTCTTGCGCTTTACCCGCTTCCATCAATTTGTGATAACGCGCTTCCATCGATTTGATCGCAGCACGAGCATGGCCAGGGCTTTCTATTTCTGGAATGATCTCGATATGACGCGCGGTGGCAAACTTAAGTAACTCGACAAAGTCCTCGCGAGAAAGATAACCATTTCCACTTCCCGTTTTGAAAGGTCCTGTACCCAACTGAGTGAGTAAGCACTCACGCTCCTCTAAATCAAAACATCGGAATGCACCAACTTCTGTTAACTCAGGGAGCCCTGGGATCTCTAGGCGCCAACCTTCATCATCTGAAAAGTGCCAGTGGAACTTATTTAACTTATAGCGCGCCATTTGTTCGATTAGTTTAAACAACGCATCTTTACCATGATAGTTACGGGCATTGTCGTAATGCATCCCACGCCAACTAAAGCGCGGAGAGTCTTTGATCTCTACGTGAGACAAGGTAATTTCATTTTTACTATCAGCTGGAAATAGCGCAAGCAAGCTTTGAATACCGTAAAACACACCTGCGTTATCAATACCCGTAATTTCAATCACATCATCATCAATATCTAATGTATATGACCCGGCTTGGTTGTAGTCATAATCGCGCCCTAGGCTTTTCGCAACTTTAAGGCGGATCGTTGGGATATTCCCTTCAGGCACATGATTTGCTTCAGCTTTTAAATCCAACCCATATTCTGATAAGTCTTCCTGAAAAACAGCGACTTCTGACTTTAAGCGTCCCGCAAAGCGGATCTGCCAATTGTTGTTAAGGGTAATTTCGCCACGGTTAAAGTCGATATGCTCAGGCTTTGGAATGATTCGTCTTAGCGCATCTTCTTTTGAGACCGAAATATTACTTTGATTACGTTCAAAACGCAGCGCTGCGTTGGCTATCTGCGTGTAATCGGTAGGTGTATTGTATCTTTTCAGCTGGTTCTCACGCTCAAATGGCGCAACGAACTGCGTCATGTCTTCGGTATCAGTATTTGCAAAAATGACTGGGTTATTTTTACCTGAGACAATAAAAGCACGCGGCATAAAATCGCTGTATGCAGCAACCCAAGCTGAAGCATCAAAAGTCAGCTTGAGCTTTTCACCGGCTTTTAAGCCAGCAAACGAATTAGTAGGAGTTATACGATGAAGGTCTCCATTAATATGTTCAAAGCGCAGACCTTCAGCTGTTTTCGTTGAAATGTGACGTACTGAGTGCAAGTAGATTTGCCAATCGCTTTGCCCTTTTGGTAGGTCAACTTTTGAATTATTTGTCAGTATAATAGCGCCGCTAAAACCCTCTGCACCGTTGCTGAAGTTATTTTCTACTGCAAATTCAAAATGCGTGTCACTTGCAAACTGCGCTAACTGCTGCTGCGTGAAAGATGCTTGTGTATAGAACGAGCACCCAGCAATTATCGCCCCAAGCAAAGTCGTTTTTATTCTCATCTTTTGCTCCCAGTCTTCATGTTCAATTCAAAATGAACATCATTTAATCACTCATTGTTCCTAAACATCATATAAAAGTTAAAATGACAGCGCTATCATTATTTTTTCATATCCCTGTGTTAGACAAAATGAAACTACTCTGATTTAGCTGTAAATACCATCAAATAGCGATGAACTTAACCTTGGAAATAGCGAGTGCTTGCAGAAAGTGCTGGATTGAGTTTGATATCTTGTGAAAGCTTCAGAGGATCGTAATTGAGAGTCGTAAAAAAAGCGGCGGATTTACTGCATGAATGCAATAACGCCGCCACTGAATCAAAATGTGAAATTACCAGATTTTCACTCTGTCTTCTGGCTTGAGATACATCTTATCGCCCTCTTTCACATCAAATGCTTTATAAAATTCAGGCATATTTGGTAGCACACCGATCACTCGATAATGACTTGGTGAATGCGGATCTGTCATCAGACGATTACGCAGCTCTTCATCGCGATATTTGCGACGCCAAATTTGTGACCAACCCATAAAGAAGCGCTGCTCTCCAGTGTAACCATCTATAATCGGCGCTTTCTGATCGCCTAGTGAAATTTGGTACGCTTTATAAGCGACGGTTAAGCCACCTAAATCACCAATATTTTCACCCAGAGTCAGTTCACCATTCACGCTGGCATCTTCAAATGGTTTAAAACCATTAAATTGCTCAACCAACTTTTGGCTACGTGATTCAAATTGCGCTAAATCAGACTCACTCCACCAATTACGTAGGTTACCATCTCCGTCATACTTGGCACCTTGATCGTCAAAGCCATGGCCCAACTCGTGACCGATAACCGCACCGATTGCTCCGTAGTTTACTGCATCATCCGCTTCTAGGTTAAAGAATGGTGGTTGTAAAATCGCAGCGGGGAATACAATCTCGTTATTCACCGGGTTATAGTACGCGTTCACCGTTTGCGGTGTCATAAACCACTCACCACGGTCCACAGGTTTGCCTAATTTATCGATCATCTCCTGATTCGCAAATTGGCTATAACGCACATAGTTACCCACTAGATCATCAGGACTTATCTCAAGTGCTGAATAATCTTTCCATTTGTCAGGGTAGCCTATTTTAGGCGTGAACTTATTGAGCTTTTCTTTGGCGGCTACTTTCGTTTCAGCGCTCATCCACTCTAAGCCATCAATTGCTTGATCAAACCCTTTAATGAGGTTGGCAACCAGTTCTTCCATGCGCGCCTTTGCTTCTGGTGGGAAATACGACTTCACATAGATTTTGCCTAACATCTCCCCAAGAACAGAGTTACTTGCATCTACCGCTTTTTTCCACGTCGGTGCTTGCTCTTCTACACCCTTCAATGTTTTGCCAAAGAAGCCAAATTTAAGATCAACAATATCTTTACTTAATAACTCTGCATAGTCATTGGTAAAGTGGAAAGTTAAATAGTCTTGCCAAGCTTCTAGCTTTGAATCAGCAATGATTTTTGATAGCGATTCAAAGAAACTCGGTTGGCTTACAATAAGTGAATCCGTTTTAATACCAAGTGCGGTTAAAAACGCAGACGTATCAAAGTCAGGCATTAACGCATTAAACTCTTCTTGGCTGAGCTTGTTATAAGTTTTAGTCGCATCGCGGCTTTCAACACGTGTCCACTGTGCCTCAGCAATCTGCTTTTCTAACTCAATAATATTAAACGCAGCTTGACCTGGATTTTTATGGCCAGCCTTAGCTAACAATTGTTCGATATAGCGCTGATACTGTTCGCGAATTTTACTAAACTTTTCGTCCTCTTTCAGGTAGTAGTCGCGATCAGGTAGACCAAGCCCTGATTGGAACATATAAAGCGCGTTTTCACTGGAGTTTTTAGCATCATTATTAACGTACCAACCAAACGGTGTACTTGCCCCCGTTAAACGCATTTTAGCAAAGATAGTTGGTAGCTCTGATTTAGTCTTCAGCGCTTGAACGTCATCCAAGTACGGCTTAATGGGGTTTAAGCCTAGCTCGTTTCTCGCTCCTTCATCCATATAGCTTTGATAAAACGCACCTAATTTCTGCTCATCGCTGCCTGCTTTTGCAGACGCGTTATTTGCAGCATCTTCTAGCACTTTACGCAGTGCTTTTTGTGACTCATCATAGAGCTGCGAGAAAGAACCATAATTTGACTTATCTGCAGGGATTTTTGTTTTTTCTAACCAGTGACCATTCACGTGAAAATAGAAGTCATCTTGTGGACGCACTGATTTATCAATATTTTCGAGTTCAATACCAGAATTCAACACTGCCTTTTGTGCCTCAGCTTGGTCAATCGGCTTTTGTTGTTGTGTTTGCGGTTGCTCACTACAACCAATCAATCCCAATGCAAGTGCAACACTTGCAGCGGTCAGTGATAGTTTCTTCATTTTTATTCCCCTGATAGAGTTTCGCTTGTAAATGTCAAATTCCATTCATCTAGATAAAATAATACTCAAATTACTTATCCAAACCTCTGGTTAAATAATCCGCCAGACCAATTGCATATAGATAAATGTAATTTAGACATAACCTTTGTGGCTTGGAAAGAAACCCTTCAATTGTGTTTCCTATCAAACCTCAGAGTAACGAGAGTCTTTGGCTGACGTTTATTTACACGTAAGCGGTTATTCACTAGTCTACCGATGCCCATAGTAAATGACTATGGCTTTGAGTACTGAATTTAGTAACAAAGTTTGTCACTAATTTTTGCGTGCTTGTAATAATTCCACGATCGCTTTGTTGGCCTCAGGAAACGCAAGTTCATGTAGCTGCTCAACTGCAACCCATTTAGAAGGCTGCCCTTCTGCGCCATGTGCTTCACCGGAAAAATCCTCCACATGGTGAATGTATAAGCATACGGCTTTGTCAGCATAGTCGTGCTCAATGCGCATTAACTCAGATGAGTTATAAATCTCAATACCAACCTCTTCTTGCAGCTCACGTTTCAATGCCGAAAAGACATCTTCACCCGCTTCCATTTTTCCACCGGGGAACTCCCAAAGCCCACCTTGGTGTTGATCTTCACCTCTTAAACATACAAAGATTTGCTGCGCCTTTTCAATAACACCAACAGCGACTTCAACACGTTTTTTTTGCATCATTTACTCCATAAAAAAAGCGACTTAGCGTCGCTTTTTATACCAATTTGGATTTGATTATTTTAATTTGCCACAACACTGCTTAAACTTCTTACCTGATTGGCAAGGACAAGGTTCATTGCGACCAACCTTCGGTTCAGTGCGCTCAGCAACAACCGCACCTTCAGGCGTTTCACCGCCCACGCGCTCAACTTCTTCGTGTTGATATTCACGCGGTGCTTGCTCACTCTTGCGATGCTGTTCTTCAACTTTCTCAACATCTTCCTCAGCACGAACCTGAACCTTACTTAGTACGCCAACCACGTCAATTTTCAAGTTCTCAAGCATTTGTGAGAATAACTCAAATGACTCACGCTTATATTCTTGCTTCGGATTCTTCTGTGCATAACCTCGCAGATGAATACCTTGACGAAGATGGTCCATTGCCGCTAAGTGATCTTTCCAATGCTGATCTAGGCTTTGTAACATAACCGCTTTTTCGAAGTGACGTAGCACATCCGAGCCTACCATCTCTTCTTTTTGCTTGTACGCCTTATCCACCTCTTCTACGATACGATCGCGAAGCACTTCTTCATATAGTTTGCTGTCTTCTTCAAGCCATTTTGCAATCGGAAGCTCAACATGGAAGTCATTTTTCAACCGCTCTTCAAGTGCTGGAATGTCCCACATTTCAGCAAGACTTTGCGGTGGAATATACTGATCAATAGTTGCATTCAACACATCTTCACGAATTGCCGTGATCGTCTCTGAGATATCGCCTTCTTCAAGTAGTTCGTTACGTTGTTCGTAAACCACTTTACGTTGATCGTTCGCAACGTCATCGTATTCAAGTAATTGTTTACGAATATCAAAGTTACGCGCTTCTACTTTTCGCTGTGCGTTTTCAATGGCACGGTTAACCCAAGGGTGTTCAATGGCTTCACCACGTTGCATACCGAGTTTGCGCATCATGTTAGTCATACGCTCACCAGCAAAGATACGCATCAATGCGTCATCCATCGACAAGTAGAAACGGCTTGAGCCTGCATCACCTTGACGACCTGCACGACCACGCAACTGGTTATCAATACGACGAGATTCGTGACGTTCAGTACCAATAATGTGTAAACCACCAGAAGCCAGTACTGCATCGTGACGCGCTTTCCAAGCTTCTTTGATTTCTGCTACTTGCTCTTCTGATGGATTTTCTAACTTTTCAACATCCGACTGCCAGCTGCCCCCCAGTACGATATCCGTACCACGACCTGCCATATTCGTGGCAATCGTTACCTTACCCGGTAGACCCGCGTCCGCGATAATATCCGCTTCTTGTGCGTGGAATTTAGCATTCAGTACGTTATGCTCAATTTTTTCTTTGCGAAGGAAGTGAGAAAGATACTCAGAACTTTCGATAGATACCGTACCCACCAACACAGGCTGACCACGTTCTTGACAAGAACGAATATCCTCAAGAATGGCTTCAAACTTCTCTTCTTGCGTCAAATATACAAGATCCGCACGATCATCACGCACCATAGGTTTATTAGTTGGGATAACTACCGTATCTAGACCATAAATTGATTGGAACTCGAATGCTTCAGTATCCGCCGTACCTGTCATACCAGCAAGTTTGTTGTATAGACGGAAGTAATTCTGGAATGTGATGGAAGCCAAGGTTTGGTTTTCGTTTTGAATACGAACCCCTTCTTTCGCTTCAACGGCTTGGTGAAGGCCTTCAGACCAACGACGCCCTTCCATCGTACGGCCCGTGTGCTCATCAACAATAATAACTTCGTTATCTTTTACGACGTAATCAACGTCTTTTTGATACAGCTTGTGAGCACGAAGTGCTGCGTAAACATGGCTAAGCAGTGAAATATTACCAGCTGAGTAAAGAGAGTCACCCTCTTCAATCAACCCACGTTCAGTCAGTAATTCTTCAACTTTAACTTGGCCACGCTCGGTAAGATGAACTTGTTTACCTTTTTCATCGATGGTGAAATCGCCATCGCCTTCCACGCCTTCCTCGTCCTCTTTTTCTTGTTGCACAAGATCAGGAACAATTTTATTGATTTCGGCATATAGCTCAGAGCTATCTTCAGCAGGACCAGATATGATAAGCGGTGTACGCGCTTCGTCGATTAGGATTGAATCCACTTCATCCACAACCGCATAGTTAAGTGGACGTTGAACACGTTCTTCAACACTAAACGCCATGTTATCGCGTAGGTAGTCAAAGCCGAACTCGTTGTTAGTACCATAAGTGATATCCGCAGCATAGGCTTGCTTTTTCTGCTGTGGCATCATACCTGGCACGTTACAACCTACAGTAAGGCCTAGGAATTCAAATAGTGGACGGTTTGTCTCAGCATCACGCTTAGCTAGGTAGTCGTTGACGGTAATAACGTGAACACCCTTGCCTGAAACTGCATTTAAATACGCAGGCAATGTTGCTGTTAGTGTTTTACCTTCGCCCGTTCTCATTTCTGAAATGCGGCCTTGGTGTAATACCATACCACCAATCATTTGCACATCGAAATGACGCATTCCAAATACGCGCTTAGATGCTTCACGCACCGTAGCGAACGCCTCTGGTAATAAATCATCTAGATTCGAACCTTGCTCAATACGCTGTTTGAATTCAGCGGTTTTTGCCTTTAGTTCTTCATCGCTTAATTTGTCGTATTGTTCTTCTAACGCATTGATTAAAGCGACTGTTTTTCTTAGGTTTTTGATGGTGCGATCATTACGACTACCAAAAATTTTGGTAAAAATATTTGCTAACATGTTTAAACCGTTTCACTCTGTGTATTGGCTGACCCATCTCTCTAAGCCGATGTTGTTAAGGTTGGGTCGCGCTTGTCCTGTTGGCGACAAAAGCCTTCCTAAATTACGGTTTTCACTTTGCCAATTTAGGAGTGAGCATTTTGTATCTTGCCGAGTTAAAATTATGCCCTATCATACCAGACTCTTTGTTTCTGCAAACCTTATTGGGTAAATAATACCAAGTTCAATTGCAAGAAATCTTTACTGTTGGAGCGTAAGCGTACCGTTGCAAGTGATAAAGTTTAGTTAGCACCTAACTCGACTCATTTATTCGAGTACTGAGCTAAGCACTTTCGACAACAAATGTTGGTACTTTTGGATTTCTCAAAATTTTGTCTCTGATATACTTAGGAGACTGAGAAACCACCAGTACGGAGTAATTTGACTCCGTATTATCCCGATATGGCGGTTATTTTTTATTTTTCAACCTATGGGAAGTAAGTCATTGGCTAAAAATCGCTACAATCCAAAACCGCTTGATGAAGTGATGGGGGGGTGGTCAGATAAGCTCAATCAATATGGCCAAAAAAGTGCCCAAGCGGCACAATTACAGAGCTGTTTGGAAGACACGCTAGGCCCTATTTTGAGTAAAAAATGCCGTGTCGCTCACTACAAAGAAGGGACACTGACGATAGAAGCGGCTTCAGCAACGCTTGCTACTCGGCTAAACTTTTTGAAAATGGATATTCTCAGTGCATTTAGAAAAGTTGGGTTACATGACTGTGCATTGGTTAAAATTACCACCAATCCAGAAGCCCAACAGCGCCTTGCCAACAAGGTGGAGTCCCAATCTTCAACCTATCAAGCCAATCGAAGTATGAGTCAAGCCACTGGCGAGCATTTGCTAGCGCTAGCACAATCCGCTCCACCATCGCTTAAGGCGAAACTGGAAAGACTCGCTAAACACGCAAACACAACGCAAAAAAAATGACGCCTTAGCGTCATTTTTTATCAAACTGTATTAGCCTAACAGGCTTATGCCGTTGCGGTATTGATACCCGCTTCCATTCCTGGCGCTGGCATACTGACTGGCTCTTCGAATGTTGCCCACTCCCATGCTGACTCAGTTGCCATGATTTCACGAAGCAACATATTGTTTAGGCCGTGGCCTGATTTATAGCATGAGATCTTACCTAAAATGTTGTGACCTGCCATAAACATATCACCCACACAGTCTAGGATCTTGTGCTTAACAAACTCATCCGCATAGCGCAGACCATCAGGATTTAATACCTTAAACTGGTCTAAAACAACCGCATTGTCCATGCTGCCACCTAAGGCTAGGTTGTTTGCATGCATGTATTCGATATCACGCATAAAACCGAAAGTACGAGCACGACTGATCTCTTCAGTAAAGCTTTGGGCGGTAATGTCTAATCCAATACGTTGACGGCTAGCGTTAATCGCAGGGTGATTGAAGTCGATTTCAAAGTCGATGTGGAAACCATCGTAAGGCTCAATTTCAGCCCACTTGTCGCCATCTTCAACACGCACTTTTTCTTTGATGCGAATAAAGCGCTTGGCAGCGTTTTGCTCTTCAATACCGCCTTTTTGAATTAAGTAGATGAATGGCAATGCACTGCCATCCATAATAGGCACTTCGGCGCTGTCTAACTCTACGATGAGATTATCAATCCCAAGCGCAGCAACCGCAGCAATCAAATGCTCGGTAGTAGACAAGCGAACGCCGTCTTTATTTGTTAAACACGTACACAGTTGCGTGTCGCCCACAGCTTCTGGTGTTGTTTCAAAATCAACAACAGGGTCTAGATCAACGCGGCGAAATACAACACCTGTATTCACACCAGCTGGTCGGAGAGTGATCGTGACCTTTTCACCTTTGTGTAAACCTACACCTGTGGCTTTAACGACTTGTGCAATCGTACGTTGTTTAATCATATATTCGCCCACTTAAATTCTAGATAGGCGGCGGAGTATAACATAGTTCCACCAAACTGCCAATCTTTGTTTATTTTTTATACCAACTTTAGTCTGACTGCTTACGTAAAAAAGCCGGAATATCGAAGTAGTCACCTTTTTCTTTACTGTCGCTGCCTTTTGCGTTTGCTGAACTAGAAGCTTGTTGTGGCTTCTGTTCTTGCACTTGTGGTGCTGGCGCTTCAGTTGGTTGCTCTGGTTCTGCCGCTGACGTTTGTGGCTGTGTAAAGCTTGGCACATACATGCTCGTTTGTGAGCTAGTTTGTGTGCCACCTACTGCATCTGAGCCTGAGGCTTGTCTAAAGCTATTGTCTACAATACCAAATTGCGGACGACGGTCACCACCTAAGCCTGTAGCAACCACGGTCACTCTAAGCTCTTCGCTCATTTCAGGGTCAATAACAGCGCCCACTACCACAGTCGCGTTCTCAGACGCTAACGCTTTAACATGGTTACCAACGACCTCAAACTCTTCGATAGTAATGTCCATGCCAGCGGTAATATTCACCAAAATGCCTTTCGCGCCAGTTAGATCAACATCTTCTAAAAGCGGGCTAGAAATCGCGGCTTCCGCAGCTTCTTGTGCACGATCAGGACCTGTTGCCGAAGCCGTCCCCATCATTGCAGTCCCCATTGCTGACATCACGGTTCTCACATCCGCAAAGTCAACGTTGATTAGACCTGAACGTGTGATCAACTCTGCAATACCTTGTACCGCGCCATAAAGCACGTCATTTGCTTTAGCGAAGGCATCTAGCAGTGTAGTCCCTTTACCAAGAACTTTAAGCAATTTGTTGTTTGGAATTGTAATAAGTGAGTCTACAATTTCTGACAACTCGGCAATACCTTGCTCAGCTGCAGCCATACGCTTTTTACCCTCGAGATCGAAAGGACGCGTTACTACAGCCACAGTCAAAATACCTAGTTCTTTTGCTGCGCGTGCAACAACAGGTGCGGCACCGGTACCTGTACCGCCGCCCATACCGGCCGCGATAAATACCATGTCTGCGCCTTCAAGGCTGCTCTTGATGGTTTCTAGATCTTCTTCTGCTGCGCTGCGGCCCACTTCTGGGTTTGCGCCAGCTCCAAGACCTGAGGTAATTTGGGTCCCCAGCTGTACAGTAATATCCGCAGACGAACGACGTAACGCTTGTGCGTCAGTATTCGCTACGATAAAACGTACGCCTTCAATTTCTTGGTTTACCATGTGTTCTACGGCGTTACCACCGCCGCCACCGACACCGATGACTTTAATGACAGCTTCTTCGCTGTGCTGTTCCATAATATCAAACATCTTCACTCTCCGACTTGAGTATTAAAACTCGCCTTGGAACCATTTTGTAACACGGTTCCACCAACTCCCCTCTGCATCTACTTTCGATTTCTGTGCATTCATCGATTGTAGTGAACGGCCGTATTGTAACAAACCTACCGCCGTTGCATATGCAGGGTCATCCACATAATCTGTTAATCCCTTAATGCCAATTGGTTTACCTATTCTCACTGGCATTTGGAATATATCTTCTGCGACTTCTTGTGCACCTTGCATCTTGGCGCTACCGCCGGTGATAACAAGACCAGCCGCAATTTGATCTTCAAAACCTGAGCGACGTAATTCTTCTTGTGCAAGCTCAAACAGTTCTCTAAATCTTGGCTCTACCACCTCAGACAAAGTATGGCGAGACATTACCCGAGCAGGGCGTCCACCAACGCTTGGTACTTCGATGGTTTCTTCGCTTGATGCCATTTGGCTCGACGCGAAGGCATATTGTACTTTCAGAGACTCGGCATGCGAAATAGGTGTTCTAAATATTTTTGCTATATCGCCAGTGACCTGATTACCTGCGACTGGGATCACGGCAGTATGGCGCAGCGCACCATTTACATAAATCGCAATATCCATGGTGCCACCACCGATATCTAATACCGCAACACCAAGCTCTTTTTCATCATCAGTCAACACCGAGTAACATGATGCCAAGGCATTAAATGTTAATTGATCTACCTGTAAACCACAGCGTTCAACACACTTTTCAATATTCTTTGCCATGTCATTCGAACACGTAATGATATGTGCTTTCGCTTCCATCCTTACGCCACTCATACCCAAAGGGTTTTTAATCCCCTCTTGCATGTCGATGCTATATTCTTGCGGCAATGAGTGCAGCATTTTGCGTTCGGCGGACATAGGCACAGAGCGCGCGATATGAATAACATTGGCAATATCATCGTCTGTGACTTCAGCGTTGTTTATTGCCACCACACCACTTTCATTTTGACACTGAATATGTTTGCCTGAAATCCCCAAATAAACCGAGCTTATTCTGCAATCAGCCATTAGCTCTGCTTCATCTACAGCGCGTTTAATAGACTCAGAAACGAGGTCTAAATCGTTTACCCCGCCCTTATCCATGCCGTGAGACTCTTGGCGTCCGACACCGACAATACTAAGTTGATTGTCCACAGTGATCTCCCCAACTGTGGCGACGACCTTTGATGTGCCAACATCTAATCCAATCACTAAGTTTCTTTCTGCCGACTTTGTCATGCTTCACTCTTGTTATTTTGTTGTTCTTGCTGCTCAGTAGGTTCTTTCCAACTCACTGCCAGTCCCGTGTCATAGCGTAAATCAATGACATCGATTACTTTACCTTCAGGGCGCTCCATACGTGGATACACGTCAATAAAACGTTGTACTCGTTTGGCTTTGTCTTCACGCCCTAAATTTAAGCGGATCCCATTGTCCAGCCATAGCTGCCAAGCAAATCGTTCTGAAAGCGCTAAACTTTCCAACGTAAACTGATTTACCGCCAACAAGGCTTTAAACTGCTTAAATGTTTGCCATGCTTCTTCAGCACTCCCTTCAGGGCCGTATAATTCAGGCAGCCCTTGCGGCAATTTGTTACTGCTCGCTTGGAATACTTCGCCATCATCATTGAGCAATGAATCGCTATTCCAATGCGCAACCGGCTTATGTTCCACTACATAGACTTGCAGCGTATCCGGCCATTGTTTTCTGACTGACACTGTCGCAATCCAAGGTAAAGACTTTACTGCCTTGTGGACTGCTTTTACATCAAGCTCAAAAAAACTATTTAAATCTGCGGTTTTAATTGCCGCCACAATGTCATCTTCATTGGTATAATGCGGTTTACCGAGCACTTTGAGTGTTTTTATTTGCGCATCATGATGTGCAACTAACCAATCACTTACCCAGTATGTTCCTCTTACCAATGTAAAAATCACCACAAAGAAGAAGCCAAGTCCCCAGAAAAGGGGCCAGTTCACTCTTGAACTGATCAGCTTCAACCCTGCCAAAAATGCTCGCATATTAAAGCGTTTGCTCCAAAATGCGAACAACTAATTGTTCAAAACTTACACCCGTTGCTTTTGCTGCCATCGGTACCAACGACTTTTCGGTCATACCAGGTACGGTATTTACCTCGAGTAGATAGAAATGGCCCTGTTCATCTTGCATGGCGTCAACGCGTCCCCAACCAGTGGCACCAACCAATTCAAAAGCGTGCTTTGCCATCACTTGTAATTGCTCAGTATGTGCAGCGCTAATATCTGCCGGACAATAATACTCTGTACTGTTAACTTGGTACTTCGCTTCATAATCGTAAAAACCACGAGGCGTGCGCATTTCAATAACAGGCAATGCCTCTTTACCGAGCATAGACACGGTAAACTCCCGCCCAGTGATCCATTGCTCAACGAGAACTTGATCGTCAAACTTAAAGGCATTATTTAATGCCGCAGTCAGGGTCTCTTCGTTGTCTGCCTGAGCCATACCTATGCTTGAGCCTTCGTGACTTGGTTTTACCATGACTTTGCCAAACTCAGCGATTAGCGCCTTAGCATCAAACCCCGTCTCTTTGCTCACGACAGCGTAAGGTGCCGTACTTAACTTGGCAGACTGAAATAGATGCTTACAGCGGACTTTATCCATTGCAAGCGCACTACCAAGTACACCGCTTCCTGTGTATGGTATCCCCATAAACTCAAGCGCACCTTGAATAGTACCATCCTCACCGCCACGACCATGCAGTGCGATGAATACACGATCCACACCTAGGTCTTTAAGCTGCCATAAATTACGTTCTGCGGGATCAAAAGCAATCGCATCAACACCTTGGTTAACGAAAGCATTTAACACTGCATTACCAGACTTTAGCGACACCTCTCGCTCTGCTGAACTACCGCCAAGTAATACGGCTACTTTACCAAACTGACTACTCATAATTCACTCTGTTTTAACTGCGCTATCGATAGCCCGGTTGCGGCTAACTGCTTCACGATTTGACCTATATTGCCAGCTCCTTGCGTCAACACTAAGTCGCCATCAGCCATGGTGCTTGCCAACACTTTAGCCAATTCACCATGGTCACTGATATGAATAGGCTCAACGCCACGTTGACGGAGACTACGACACAAACTCTTACTATCCGCACCAACGATGGGCGCTTCACCGGCACTATATACATCTAACAGCAGTAGTTTATCAACATCGCAAAGCACTTTTACGAAATCTTCATATAAATCGCGTGTTCGGCTATAGCGATGTGGCTGATAAATCATAACCAAACGCTTATCAGGCCAACCAGACTTAGCGGCTTTTATCGTCATCGCAACCTCAGACGGGTGGTGACCATAATCATCAACCAGCATCACCTCACCCACTTCATTATTGAATGAGCCGTAATGCTGGAATCGACGTCCTACGCCTTCAAAATTGGCTAATGCCTGATAAATCGCTTCGTTTTCAATATTGTGATCTTTTGCAACTGCAATAGATGCCAGTGCATTCAATGCGTTGTGCTTACCTGGCATATTTAGCTTCACTTCAAGTAACTCACCGTCTTTGGTTCTGACTTTAAATTGTGATTCACTTTGTGTTTGCTTGAAGTCCAGTAACTGATAATCCGCATCGTTAGCCTCACCATACGTGATGGTCGGCCTTGCAAAGCGTGGCAATAATTCTCTTACGACTGGCGAATCGACACACACCACTGCCAGACCATAAAATGGTAAGTTATGGATAAACTCGATATAGGTGTCTTTCATTTTTTCGAAGTCACCCTCGTAAGTATCCATGTGGTCTTCTTCGATATTCGTGACCACCGACACCATCGGCTGCAAATGCAAAAACGATGCATCACTCTCGTCCGCTTCTGCGATAAGGTATTCACTGCTGCCCACTTTGGCATTACTGCCAGCACTATTGAGCAAGCCACCGATAATAAAGGTTGGATCCAGCTCAGCCCGCGCAAAAATACTCGCTATCAAGCTCGTCGTTGTGGTCTTACCATGTGTTCCTGCTACCGCAATCCCGTGACGAAAGCGCATCAACTCAGCGAGCATTTCGGCGCGGCGAACGATTGGCGTACGGTTTGCCTTCGCCGCTTGGATCTCTGGGTTTTGGTCGTTGATTGCACTCGATACCACAACCACATCAGCCATTTTTACATTTTCAGCTTGGTGGCCGATAAAGATCTCGGCGCCCATATTTGTTAATCGCTCTGTCATCGTACTTTTGGCGATATCTGAGCCTGTAATTCGGTAACCTTCAAAGGCCAGCACTTCTGCAATCCCACCCATACCAGCACCACCAATCCCGATAAAGTGGATGGTGTTGATACGTCGCATTGCTCTTCTGCTTGAAGCTTCCATTTAATATCCTAGTTCGATAATTCTGTACAAATTTGGGCAACTTTCGCTGTTGCCTCCGACTTACCGCATTGTCTCGCTTTTGCTGCCATCGTCGCAATTTTTTGCGGCTCAATAACAAGTGGCTGCAGTGTAGTTGCTAGCGTTTCTGGCGTCATTGCAGTTTGCTGCAATATATAAGCGGCCCCAGCCGACACTAAAAATTGCGCGTTAGCGGTCTGGTGATCGTCAACGGCATGTGGAAAAGGCACAAAAATCGCCGTTTTCCCAGCTGCAGCTATCTCACTCACGGTAAGCGCACCGGCACGGCAAATAACCAGATCAGCCCAAGCGTATGCGGCATCCATATCATGAATGAACTCGCTGACCTCAGCATTAATACCTGCACTTTCATATCGTTGTTGTGTATCGTCTTGGTTATGTTTACCGCTTTGATGACGAATATTTAATGCGATACTGGCTACTTGTTGCTGAAGTAACTTGAGTCCTTCTGGTACTGTTTCATTCAGTGCTTTTGCTCCCAGTGAACCACCGACAATTAATAGATTTAACGGTACTGAAACGGGTTTATCGCTAATCTCAGCAACACTTGCACGTACCGGATTCCCCACAACCTGAGCGAGCTTTTCACTGAATGCGCCGGGAAAACCAGCCAATACGCGACTTGCAATTTTCGCCAGCAACTTATTGCTCATACCCGCAACTGCATTTTGCTCATGGATCACCAAAGGGATCCCAAGCAATTTCGCAGCAACACCTACAGGACCTGTTACATAACCGCCCATGGCTAATACCACATCAGGTTTACGCTGTTGTAAAATACGCTTTGCTGCAAGTACCGCTTTTAAAACCATAAATGGTGCGGTTAGTAATTGTTTGACCCCGTTACCTCGGACGCCTTTCATGGCAATAAAATCAATTTCAAAACCGTAACGTGGCACCACATCGGCTTCCATTCTGTCTGCTGTGCCAACCCAGCTCACTTGCCAAGCCTGCGCTTGTAAAAATTGTGCCACTGCAATACCTGGAAAAATATGTCCACCTGTACCGCCCGCGACCACTAGAAGACGCTTTGTCATCGTCTACCTCCACGGGATGTTGCTTGCCTTGTCGACATTTTTGTCTCAAAGTCTATGCGCTGTAAAATGCCTGCCGCAATTGTCATCACCCAAAGACTCGACCCACCGTAGGAAACAAACGGCAGCGTTAAGCCCTTAGTAGGTAAAATGCCGGCGCTCGCACCAATATTAACGACTGCCTGAAAGGCAAACCAAATACCAATACCCAAGGCAAAATATCCTTCGTATTCTTTGCCTGCTTTAAGGGCCTTTTGCCCGATAAAAAGCGCTCGAGTAACCAATACGCCGAGTACAATAATTATGCTAAATACGCCAATAAAGCCCAGTTCTTCGGCAATTACTGCAAAAATAAAGTCATTATGTGCTTCCGGCAAATACTGTAGCTTTTGTATGCTATTACCTAGACCTTGACCAAACCAGCCACCTTGGCCGTATGCCATTAGGGATTGTACCAATTGATAACCGGCACCAAACGGATCTTCCCAAGGATTTAAAAAGCCCACGACACGCTTCATACGATATGGCTCAATGATGATAAGCAGTACTACCAAAGAGACACCTGTTAGCATTAAGGTAAAAAACTGCCAAAGTCTTGCACCAGCTAAAAACAACAGGCCAACGGTCGTCACAAACATGACCACCACAGTGCCTAAATCCGGCTGCATCAAAATTAAGAACGCATACACCGCAAACACAATCATCGGCTTGGCGAAGCCTTTGATATTTTCTTGTACTTCCTCGCGTTTACGTACCAAGTAGCCGGCAATATAGCTGAAGAAAAATAGCTTAGATGCCTCCGCTACTTGCAAACCAAAAGGGCCAAGCGGGATCCAGCGTCTTGCGCCATTTACTTCACGGCCAATAATGAGTACCGCCACCAACAATACCAAACCAAAAAGCAGCAAATATGGATTACTGCGTTTCCACCAAGTCATTGGCACACTCGTCGCAAACCAAAAGAGAATAAACGAGCCCACTAAAAAGATAACGTGGCGAATAGTAAAATGAAAAGAATTATCAAATAGTCGCTCAGCAACCGGCATAGAAGCACTTGTCACCATCACAAATCCCACTCCAATAAGCATGAGCATGCAGTACATCAAAGGTACGTCAAATAAACTCTCGGACTGGCGAGGCGTTAGCGCCTCTTTGATATCAGCGACGTTAATCAAGCAAGTTCCCCCACTAAACGGACGAACTCATCCCCACGCGCCATATAGTTTGGATACATGTCTATGCTGGCACAGGCGGGTGCTAGTAGCACAATATCACCATTGGTCGCTATCGTTTTTGCCGCCAACACCGCTTCTTCCAGATTGTTGACTTGATGGCTATTGCGCAGTAGAGGCATAAACTGTGCGCCGTCTTGCCCAAAACAAAATAGCGCTTTGCAATGTGCAGTGAGTGGCGCCTTGAGTGGTGAGAGATCTGCCCCTTTCGCATCACCACCCACGATCAAAATAATATTTTTTCGGCCTGAAGCCAAAGAATCAATAGCGGCGACCGTCGAGCCAACATTCGTTGCCTTTGAATCGTTGAAGTAACGAACTCCTGCAACATCGGCAACCAACTGACAACGATGAGGTAACCCCGTAAAACTCGCAAATGCACTGGCAAATGCCTGCATAGGCAACTGCATCGGCGCTAATAACGCCAACACAGCCAAGGCGTTAAATTGATTATGTCGCCCTACCATCGCCAGTGTTTTTACCGATAGCAGTGGTGTTTGTTTGTATGCAAAATGCGGCTCACCGTCAAAGGTCATCAAGTGATAATCCCCCTCAGTGAGGGATACACTGCTGCCTTGCCCATGCTGCGCAAAGGTATAATGATCTTCAGCATTAAAGACAACATGCTCAACATGCTGGTAAATACGCTGCTTCGCTTCAATATAAGCTTGGAAATCAGGATAGCGATCCATGTGATCTTCAGTAATATTGAGGATCATTGCCGACAAACAAGCCAAGCTATGAGTGGTTTCAAGCTGAAAACTAGACAGCTCTAGCACATAAACATCATGCGGCTGCTCTAACAACGACAGTACCGATGTACCGATATTACCACCAAGCCCAACTTTCAATCCAGCGGCTTTCAATACTTCTGTCGCAAGCGTAACGACGGTGGACTTGCCATTAGAGCCCGTGACGGCAATCACCGGACGGGTATTGAGGCGTGCAAATAGCTCGATATCGCCTATGACTTCAACGCCTTCAGCAATGGCAGCAGCAACGCTTTGTTCAAATAACGGGATCCCTGGGCTGATAATAATTAGATCCGTTTGCGCCAAAGCGGCATCAGCAAGGTTGCCAAATACCGCTTCACATTCAGGTGCGTTGTGACTTAGCCAATCCGAGCCTGGAGGCACTGGACGACTATCAACCACTTTTGGATTAATACCGTGCGACAGCAGAAAACGCACGATCCCCTGTCCTGTGACTCCAAGTCCCAGAACCGTGACATGCTTTTTCTGTAATTGCTCAATATACGTCATTATCTAATCTTCAACGTTGCAAGACCGGCCAAAACCAAGATAATCGAGATAATCCAAAAACGGACTATCACGCGCGGCTCAGGCCATCCTTTTAATTCGTAATGATGGTGAATAGGGGCCATTCTAAAGATCCGCTGACCTCTGAGTTTGTAAGAACCTACCTGTAAAATGACGGATAATGCCTCCATCACAAATACACCACCCATAATAATCAGCACCAATTCTTGGCGTACTAAAATAGCGATGATCCCGAGTGCGCCACCCAACGCCAATGAACCAACATCGCCCATAAAAACTTGTGCCGGATAGGTGTTAAACCATAAGAAACCAAGACCTGCGCCGACAATCGCCGTACATACCACAACCAGTTCACTTGTGAGTGGTAAATGAGGAATATGAAGGTAGCTTGAGAAATTCGCGTTACCAGTAACGTAAGCAATAATAGCGAGTGCGGAGGCAACCAAAATGGTCGGAACAATGGCAAGACCATCCAAACCATCAGTAAGATTAACGGCGTTTGACGTACCCACAATCACGAAGTAGCTCATGACCAAATAGAACAAGCCAAGTTGTGGTAATACATCTTTTAAAAATGGCACGACTAATGTGGTTTCCGCAGCGTTGGTGGACGTAAAGTACAAAAATGCCGCCGTAGAGATCGCAATAACCGACTGCCAGAAGTATTTCCACCGCGCAATTAGGCCTTTACTGTCTTTTCTGATCACTTTACGGTAATCATCCACGAACCCAACAATACCTAAGCTGCCAATGACAAATAACGTCACCCAAACATATTTGTTGCTAAGGTCGCCCCACAGTAGCGTACTGGTAAAGATCGCAGCCAGAATTAACAGTCCACCCATAGTTGGGGTACCCGACTTGGATAAGTGCGATTCAGGGCCATCATCACGTACGGTCTGACCAATTTGCATACGCTGTAATGCAGCGATAAGTTTAGGGCCAAAATACAACGAAATCATTAAGGCTGTTAAAATGCCTAAAATCGCCCTTAGGGTAAGGTAAGAAAAGACGTTAAACCCAGAATAATACTGAGTAAGATACTCGGCTAGCCAAACTAACATGATACTTCTCCTGTCTCGCTATCCGACTGGCCAGCGTTTACTAATTCTTCAACGAGCAGTTCCATCCGCGCACTACGTGATCCTTTAACGATAACGGTGCATTGCCCTGATTGCTCGGCCAATACAACCCGTAACGCCTTCATTAAATTCTCGCGAGTCGAGAAATGACGATTTGGCTTTTCAAATACATTGCTAGCGCTGCTACTCAGCACCCCCAATGAAAACAATTCATCTATGCCTTGCTGCTTAGCATATTCGCCGACTTCACGGTGATATTCGCGGGCATCTTCACCAAGTTCTGCCATATCACCCAGCGCTAATACTTTATAGCCAGACATAGACGCTAGTAAATCAATCGCCGCGTTGACAGATTTTACGTTTGCATTGTAGGTGTCATCGACAACACGCAGCGTGTCCGACACCTGGATCATGTTGACGCGGCCTTTTACTTCAGCCATTTGTCCAAGACCCGTAGCCACCTCACTTAAGCTTGCGCCAAGCTCGGTTGTCAATGCAGCCGCAATCAACGCATTGCCAACGTTGTGCTGGCCACTAAGCGGTAAACTAATGGTGGTACGCTCTTCTCCCTGGCATAGCGTGAAGGTAGGGCGAGCTAACTCATCCAGCTCAATCGCTTCTACCCAAATATCAAGCTGAGCATTTAAGCTATAACGTTTTACTTTGGAAACAGCTAAGTTTTCCTGCCACATCTGGGCATAATCACTATCTGCATTGATGACTGCGACACCGTCAGCTTTTAGCCCTGAGAAAATCTCGCCCTTCGCTTTTCCTACCCCATCAATTGAACCAAACCCTTCGATGTGGGCTGGTGCGACATTACACACTGTCGCCACGTCTGGGCTCACTAATGCAGTGGTATAAGCTATTTCACCCAAGTGGTTAGCGCCGAGTTCTATCACCGCGTATTCATCATCTTCACTTAAGCGCAATAACGTCAACGGCACCCCGATGTCGTTATTAAAATTACCTTTTGTTGCAAGGACTTTGCCTTTTTGCGCCAAAATCGCTGCGCACATTTCTTTCACTGTGGTTTTACCAACACTGCCGGTAATCGCAATGGTTTTAGGGGCAACGGTCTCAATCACTGCTCGGCCAATTTGGCCTAAAGCGATACGCGTGTCTGCAACCACAAACTGCGGCAAATCAATATCTTCATCAAACTCAGAAACAATAGCTGCGATAGCACCTTGCGCTTTGGCCACATCCAAGAAGCGGTGGCCGTCAAAGTTAGGCCCTTTCAGTGCTAAAAACACCTCGCCAGACTGTATTGTTCTGGTATCAGTATTAATATTGGCGACTGCCAAATTTTCCCCGTCATAAGGGGTTTTTAAGACTGCTGCAAGCCAAGAAAAATCCATCTTGATCATGCCTTCTCCCCTCGTAAAATCGCTGCAACGCATTGCCTATCACAAAAATCAATGCGCTCAGTACCTATAATTTGATAATCCTCATGGCCTTTCCCCGCGATTAGCACCACGCTGTTTACATCTGCTAGGTCTATCGCGTGTTGAATGGCTAGCCCTCTATCAGGCTGGCAGACAGCATACTCAGGGTGGATGAGTCCTGCCTTAACGTCATCAATGATTAAATTGGGATCTTCACTTCGTGGATTATCGCTGGTGATCACCAGCTTATCTGCATATTTCTCAGCAGCTCGTGCCATTTCAGGACGTTTACCTTTATCTCTGTCACCACCGCAACCAAACACACAGATAAGATTGCCTGGTACATGTGCTCGCAAGGCTTGTAATGCAAGTGCCAAAGCGTCTGGGGTATGGGCATAATCAACAATACACGTAGGCTTTTCAGGGGCACTAAATGGCTGCATGCGTCCTGCCACAGGCGCAAGTTGGCTGCATGCTTCGCTTAACGCTTCAAAACTTGCGCCTTGCAATAGTAAGGTCGCTACCGCGGCAGCCAAATTATAAAGATTAAACTCACCATACAGTGGCACGCTGACTTCACATTCACCCCAGCTGGTTTTTAACGTTGCCGTTAAGCCATTTGGGTGTGCCGACACAGCATCAAAGAATACATATTGTTGGTAGCTATGCGTTTCATCCCAGCGACCGTAGGCAACCAAAGTGCCGTCATTAAATTCAGCTGCCCAGTTTGCACCCACTTCATCGTCAATATTGATGACTTTATAGTTTGGCGCACAGCGAGTGAATAACAGTTTCTTGGCTTCTGCATAGCTTTGCATATCACCATGATAATCTAAGTGATCGCGCGTTAAATTGGTGAAAACAGCCACATCAAAGTCACATTCGTCAACCCGACCTTGCACTAAACCATGGGAAGAGACTTCCATCGCGACTTGATCATACTGTTGCTGTAAAAGCGCTAAAATACGTTGTAAATCTACGTTTGACGGCGTGGTGTTTGCCAGCGGAATAAGACTGTCTGGTTGGCCATAACCAAGCGTACCTATCACAGCCCCAGCACTACCAGTTAGGCTAGCTAAATTGGCAATCATCGCTGTCGTGGTAGATTTACCATTGGTGCCAGTAACGCCTGCGAGTTTGAGCTTTTTACTCGGGTATGCATAAAACTGCGCTGCAATTGCCGCCAACTTATGGGCAAGATTATCGATAAAAATTGCTTGCTCTGGTGCAACATTAAGCTCGCTTCCCGTTTCTGCAAGCACACATTTAGCGCCTTGCGCAACGGCACTGGAGGCATATTTAGCACCATCTTGGGCATGACCTTGCAGTGCAACAAAACAATCACCCGGCTCAATCGCTCGACTGTCTATGCGCAGATGCTCAACCTCAACAGGGGCAATATTGACACCATAATCACGGAGTACCTGAGCCAGATCACGCATCGTTATCTGCTCCAGAAATATAAGCAACGCGCTCTTTATCAGGCGCTACGTTTAAAATTCTCAGTGCATTAGACATAATTTCAGCAAACGCAGGTCCTGCGGTTTGACCACCATAGTAAACATCTCCCGCAGGTTCATTGACCATCACTACAACTGCAAGCCTTGGGTCGCTTACTGGTGCAACACCTGCAAAGTAACCAACATACTCATCACCATAGCCACCCGCCACGGCTTTTTCTGAAGTGCCTGTTTTACCAGCGGCACGATACCCATCAACTTTTACGTTGTGGGCTGTACCACCACGTTCAAATACTGACTCCATCATCTCTACTACGGCGTGTGTATCTTGCTCGCTAAAAATGCGCTTACCTTCAGGAATTTCATCCTGCTTCACTATTGTAAGTGGTCGCAAGATACCACCGGCTCCAAACATAGCGTAAAGTCTTGCCATTTGAGCCGTGCTTACTGATACTGCGTAACCATAAGAGAGTGTTGCGATTTCAAAGTTAGACCAACGGCGGTTTGGATAAAATAGACCTGCGCTTTCACCAATCATGTTTGAGCCCGTTGGCTCACCAAAACCCACTTCTTGGTATAAATTGATAAAATACTCTTTTGGCAGCATTTGCGAGATCTTCGCAACCCCCATGTTACTGGAAATTTTAAGAATTTCTCTTAAGCTCAGCTCACCATTGTTGCGAGTGTCTTTCACTAAACCGCCGCTTAAGTTCATCCAGCCCGGATAAGTATCTATCGTGTCTGTTGCCTTAACTACACCATAATTTAAACCAGCCAATACCGCTAAAGGCTTTAAGGTTGAACCAGGTTCAAAAAGGTCAGTCATAGCACGATTACGACGTTTATAAGGTGCTGCGGTACTTAGATCGTTAGGATTAAAGCTTGGGCTATTCACCAATGCCAAAATTTCGCCAGTGTGTACATCAACAACTATTGCCGAACCAGAGGTAGCTTTATAGCTCAATACCGCCGATTTTAACGCGCGGTAGGCAATGGCTTGGATCCGTAAATCAATACTCAGGTAAACATCTTCTGGCTCAACACGCTGCTCTTCTGAAAGCACTTGTACTTCACGACCTTGCGCATCTTTACGAATGGTGCGTTTACCAGCCGTACCAGTTAATGCAGAGTCGAACATACGCTCGACGCCTTCGATACCTTTACCATCGATATCCGTTACACCAATCATGTGCGCTGTTACTTCGCCGCTTGGGTAAAAACGTTTGGACTCGTCCAGCAAGTGCACACCCGGCAGGCGCATTTGACGAATATAGTTGGCAACAACCGCCGTCACTTGGCGCTTCAAATAGACAAAACGACGGCTTGGGTCTCCCCGAAGCCGTTCATCGACATTTTCTGGTTTAAGTCTGAGCACATCTGCAAGCTCTTTCCACCTGAGCTCATCATCGTACCAAGCTTGTTTCCGTATTTTCAGCTCAGCGTCGTTTTGCTCTAACGCCTTATAATCTTCACCTTCTTTACGGGCTTTACGTAACACTTTTTTGGCAAGTGCCTTATCAATGGCAAGGGGATCTGCATAAACGCTCACAACCGGCACACTCACTGCCAGCTCTTTGCCATTGCGGTCGAAGATCATGCCCCGTTGTACATTGAGTTTTTCAACTCGAACGGTACGCTTTTCGTTTTCTGCAATTGCCTTATCGGGCTCAATTACTTGCAAAAATGCAGCGCGTGCGACAAGTGTCATAAAAACGGTGAGCATCACGCCGCAAACTAGAGCAAAGCGCCAGGTGATAATAGATTGAGTTTTTTGCTTTTGTTTATTCATGGCAGCACAATCACCTGTTCATCTTTACTGGTTGGGCGTTTCATCTCTAACTGCATCTTCGCTATCTCTTCAATCCTTGCATGCTGGGAGTAAAACTCTTCTTCTACAACGAGGTAGCGCCACTGCAGGTCTAACTCATCGCGCTGTTGTAATAGCTCATCTTGCTGTATCAATTGCTGGCGAGTTAAATGGGTAATTTGCACTACAGCGAGTGCAGAAATCAAAATCGTAAGTAGCAAGAATGCCGTCAACTTGTTCGCAATGATGTAATAACCTATTTCTACAAATAGATTCGGTTGACGTTGCTTACTTGCACTCATTAGAGCTTCTCCGCCACTCTTAATACTGAGCTTCGCGAGCGTGGATTTTGTGCAATCTCTGCATCGCTAGGCTTAATGGCTTTACCCACTGCCTTTAAGGTGAGATTTTGTTTAAGTTGTTCATCCGTTAAAGGCAGACCTCTGGGTATCGCCTCTCCCTTACTCTGCTTCTTGATAAACTGCTTTACAATGCGATCTTCTAGAGAATGAAACGAGATCACCACTAACCGACCACCTGGTTTTAACACCTCAAGTGACGCTTGCAATGCTGTCTGAATTTCTTCTAACTCACTGTTAATGTAAATACGAATAGCCTGGAAAGTACGAGTTGCGGGATGCTTGTGTTTGTCTTTGACAGGCACTGCTTCATCAATTAATTGCGCTAATTGCGCGGTGGTTGTAATCGCGGTGTGCTCACGCACTTCAATAACTTTACGAGCAATGCGAGTAGCAAACTTCTCTTCGCCGTATTTTTTGATCACAAACACCATTTCTTCAAGTTCAGCTTCAGCTAGCCACTGTGCGGCGCTTCGACCTGAGTCTGGATCCATTCGCATATCCAGTGGCCCGTCTTTCATAAAACTAAAGCCACGATCTGCATTATCAAGCTGAGGTGAAGACACACCGATGTCTAACAAAATACCATCAACTTGACCTAAAATACCGGCTTGTTCTGCCACGGATTTGATTTGCGAAAAACGGCTTCGCGCTATAGAGAAACGTGTATCGTCGGCAAATTTTTCAGCCGCCTTAATCGCTTGAGGATCCTGATCTATGGCTTGTAAACGCCCAGTCGACAATCTTTTGAGGATTTCACCTGAGTGCCCACCGCGACCAAACGTCCCGTCGATATATATACCTTCAGGGTTAATTGCTAAGGCATCTAGGGTTTCGGTCATTAATACCGAAATATGCTTAAACTCTTCGCTCATTAATTTGTTTACCCCTACAAGGAAAAATCATCCAATTCAGGGCTTTCCTCAAAGTTTCCTGAGTGTTCAATTTCGGTATCAGCCTGCATTTGCTGATACCAGCGTTCTTCGTCCCAAATTTCAAATTTATTGAGTAGCCCAACTAGCATGATTTTTTTGCCCAACTGCGCATGGGAGCGCAACGAAGGCGCCAGTAAAATCCGGCCATTTTTGTCTAGTTGGTATTCTGTAGCATGACCTAACAACATCCGTTGCCAACGTCTCACTCTGGGATTGGTATTCGAGATACGACTTAGTTTGGTCTCAATTTCTAGCCATTCGGAGAGTGGATAGAGCCACAAGCACGGTTCGTTGATCGCAATAGTACAAATAACCGTTCCCTGATCTTCGGACAGCAGCGGTTGACGGTACTTAGTTGGTACCGCAAAACGCCCTTTGTCATCCAAAGCTAGCGAACTTGCACCTCGAAACATGCGTGATCCTATTTATAAGTTGGCTGATCCAGTTTGATCCACTAAAACCCACTTTTTACCACAGAAGAACAGTCTAGGGCTTGACAAGCACTTTTGTCAAGCTCAGTCGGTACCTTTAACGCCTTTGAAAGCCAGAAAAATCGCGGGATTTGTGGAAGATCATGAATTTTGTGGAAAAAAGTGGAGAGAGGAAAAAATGCCATTTTTTTTGGCCGGATAATCACGTCATACTTTCAAATTAGAAATTAAAAATTCCATGTCTTAACCTCTGCTTAAGGATATTTTTTGCAAGTGAATTATTTATGCAAATTTGCTTGGTTGTCCCCACTCTATTCGGTATCATTCGCGCTCTCTGATCAGCTCCATAGGTGGGATTATTCTGAAATCTTCAATACAGTTTCGATTTTATCGCTTACTAGTCCTACTTTGCTTGCCATGTCTGATCATTATTTTATTTCTTTTATACGAGCAACGTCAGCTAGCATTAACACAACAGTCACAACAGGCGCTGCATTACGCCAAGCAAGTTGCGGCGATCCAGCAGGTAGAGCTCGCCGATACAGAGCAAGTCTTACAGCAATTGTCGACCCGTATTGATCATCTCACGGTAGAACATGGTCAATGCCCTGCGCTGCTATATCACGCGATGCTTCTTAGCCCTAACCTTGCTAACCTAGGCATAGTCGACGCACAAGGAAACGTGCTGTGTACTACGCATCAGCCGGATCAACGCAAAATCAACATTGCTGATCGCAGCTATTTTAAAGCCGCAATGCGCACTGCCCAGTTTAGTATTGGTGAATATCAAATCGATCGCAGTATGCAGCGTGCAACAGTTAACTTCGCGTTGCCAATTTACAACGATCAACAACAATTTTTGTTCATGCTAGTTGCAGTGAAAAGCTTAACCCATTGGAGCCAAACCTTAGCAAAGTTGCCTCTCCCGGTTGGCACTCGAGTAATGATTGCCGATGCCAAAAAGCAAATTATTGCACAATACCCGACATCAAAAGCGCAACTCGGTCTTGCTGTCAGCAGCTCATGGCCAAGTGATTTAAACAAGCAAGCGACGCTGCATACCACCCCTGAAGGCAATCGCTTGGTGTATGTAAAGCAATCACTCAATAACGGCAATCGAGCGTTACAAATCTACTTTAGCTTCGATTTTGAGTCCCAGTTGAGCAACATAGATAAGCGTTTTACGCTATTTTTAGGGATCTTCTTTGTGCTTGTGTGCATTTTGTTTTGGCAAACCCATTGGCAATTAAAACAACAACTTTTAAAACCGCTTGGTGCACTCAAGCATGCTATTGCAAAACTTGAGTCAGGTAAGCAAGATCCCCGTTTTGACGCCACCAAAGTTCCGAGTGAATTTGAGCATATCGCCGAGCGTTTTGCCCATATGGCGCAAACACGCCTAGCCGCTGAAGACAGCGCCAATCATAGACTTGCCGTTGTAAAAGCCTTGATTAACGCACTCCCTGATAGCTATGTGCGCTTAGATCAACAAGCTCAAATTTTATCTCGCTATGGTGATTACACCAATAAAGCACAAACGCTTAGAGAGTTGCTTCCAGAACATATCTATAAACGGATCCGAGCAGAACTTGCACTGCTAAATGATAAAACCTATGTGCAACTCGAGTTTTCTCCAACCAGCAACCAAGTGGTTGAATGTCGCCTGTGCGCCATAGAATCCCATCCTCAGGCGTTGCTGATTTTCCGTGATATTAGTCAACGTAAGCATCAAGAAGAAGCGCTGAACCTTGCGGCATTAGTCTACAACAATAGTAGTGAGTGCATGATCATCACGGACGCCAATGGCTTTATCTTGGACGTTAACCTCGCCTTTACTCGAGTTACAGGTTACCAACGCTCCGAAGTCCTAGGTAAGTCCACCGCTATGTTGGGATCGGGTCAACATGACCGTAGCTTTTACGAACTTATGTGGCAGCAGCTTAACGAGCATGGTCGCTGGCAGGGAGAAATTGTCAATCGAAAGAAAAATGGAGAGCTTTATAACGAATGGCTAACCATAGATAGTGTTTACGATAATAATCGTGAAATCTATCGACGTGTCGCAATTTTCACCGATATTACCGAAGTTAAGCGCAAAGATGCGCTGATCTGGAAGCAAGCACATTTTGACGAATTAACCGACCTCCACAATCGTGTGGGACTTAAAAAGCACTTGAAAAAACAAGTTTCTGGTGGCCAACATCAAACGGCCGTACTGTTACTCGATCTCGACAACTTTAAAGATATTAACGACACATTGGGCCATTATTACGGCGACTTACTTCTCAAGTTGGTAGCACAACGCTTGAAAGCGCTCTCGCCAAACGCTTTTTTATCTCGTATCGGTGGAGACGAATTTGTCTTTGTGTTGGAAGATGACGAACATAAAACAGCGTGTAAAACACTGGCCTCCCAGATCCAGTCAGCATTCAAACAGCCTTTTGAGATCCAAGATGAACAATGCCATATCACCACAAGTATGGGCATTGCAATGTCACCAATGGATGGTAACGGAGCGGAGACCCTGCTGAAGGCCGCCGATCAAGCTATGTATCGAGCAAAACAGCAGGGTCGTAACGGTTATGTGATTTTTGACGATACCTTACGAAAAGTCGCAGAATCTAGAATGCAAATGCTCAAAGGCATTCGTACTGCACTTCATAAAAATCAATTTGAAATGCATTACCAACCCATAGTGTCACTTGCAGATAATCGCGTTGCTAAAGCAGAGGCCTTGATCCGCTGGCGACACCCTGAGCAAGGCATGGTCAGCCCGGCTGAGTTTATTCCCTTAGCCGAAGAAACCCAGCTTATTCACCATATTGGTGATTTAGCATTTTCACAGTCCATAGACACCTTGACGCAACTACAGCACTTAGGTCACAAAACACAAATTAGCATTAATGTCTCGCCAGTCCAATTTGCCGCTAAAAATTGCACCTTGGCAGGTTGGAGTGACAAACTCATGACGCTTGCAATTCCTGCGGAGCAAGTGGTACTAGAAGTTACTGAGGGCATGATGATGCACAATGATAGCCGTACAAAGCAACGTGTTGAACGATTAAAGCAGCAAGGTTTTCAATTTGCATTAGATGATTTTGGCACGGGTTACTCGTCACTTGCTTATCTAAAACAATTAGATTGTCACTTTGTGAAAATTGATAAGCGCTTCGTCGATGGTATCGCAACCAATGCAGACGATTTAACTCTGTGTGAAACCATTGTTCTGATGGCGCACCGTTTAGGCTTAAAAGTCATTGCAGAGGGCGTTGAGACCGCGACTCAGCATCAGCTATTAAAACAAGCTGGATGTGATTTTGGTCAGGGTTATTACTATTCAAAACCACTGCCACAAAATGAGTTTCTGACCTTAATGACAGAAAAAAGCCACATTGCTGTGGCTTAGATCTGAAGTTACTTAAAATCTAGGAGCTTGGTTTATTCAGTTAAACCAAGCGCAGTCATCATTTTGTTTGCAACGTCCACATGGTGCTGCATGGTTGAGAACTGCTTAGTTACCCCTTGTGGGCCATAAGCATAAACAGGCACAGGGGCTGCGGTATGTGTACCTGTGCCCCAAACAACATTTTGCTCTGAGGCAAGCGCTCGTGCAATTTTACCTGTGTAGTCTTCTTTCGCGTATACATAGAAATCACTAAAGTCTTCAAACGCAGGGATCATATCAGCGCTATTTTCATCGTATACACTCTGACCGACTTTTGCAGCATTATCTAGCGTCACCGTGTAAGCCGTCATATCTTCAATGGTCGCTTTCCAAGTTGGGCCCGATACATTTTCATAGACTTCATCAGGCGCAGCTTCTGCAAGGATATCGAAGAAGGTGCCTGTTTGCGCGTAAAGCTTGTCTAGTTGCGCAAGCGGGCCAAAGTTAAATTTAGGATGATATTCTTTAGCAACCCCATTTACATACATGCCATCGCCAGACAAGGTCTGTGCTTCAGGACGCTCATGCTTAGAGTAACTAAAGCCAAAACTACCCGTTTCATGGTCTGCAGTCACAACGACTAGCGTATCGTTACGGTCTTTTACCCATTCATGCACAGCTTCAACGGCTTCATCAAATTTAAGCAGCTCATTTAGCATCCAACCTGCATCGTTTGCATGACCCGCCCAGTCAATTTGACCACCTTCAATCATCAAGAAAAAGCCATCTTCATCTTTAGACAAGATATCAAGCGCTTTCACCGTCATTTCTTTTAATGAAGGCTGAGTACAGCTGTTGCTTTGTTGACAAGCTTTGTAAGCAATTGCGTCATTCATGCCTGAATTTGCAAATAGGCCAAGTACTTTCTCACCTTCAAAACTATTTAGCTGTGCTTTATCAAAAGCAAGGCCATAACCGTGTTGCTCTTTTGCTTCAACAACTAGGTTAGTTTCATCTCCACGCTTTGATTTTTTGTATACGTTGCTTGGCATGCCAAGCGCGTCAAGCTGAGCTTTAACCTCTGTATTATCAGGTGTACTCTTTGGTACAAACACACGCGCACCACCAGATAACATCACATCGACATTACCTGAACGAACTAGTTGCTCCGCAATTTCTGCCTCATATGAGCGATGTGGCATATGTGCAGCGAAAGCCGCAGGTGTTGCATGAGTAATACGCGTATCTGAAACAAGACCCGTTGCTTTACCTGCGGCTTTGGCTTTTTCTAAGATAGTGGCGACTTTATTACCGTCGGCATCAAGACCTATCATTTCAGAGCCTGCCGCAATACCTGTTGCTAACTGTGTTGCCGAACAAGCAGAATCAGTCACAAGACTACCCGTTGCACCATGTGGCGCATTAAGCGATAAGCCTAAATGACCACCCGCAGCAAGTTTAGAAAGCGCTGTTTGATTGCCTTTGTTTTTATAAGTTGAGTTTGGCGCGCGCTGAGCATACTCTTCAAGTAAGCCAACTTGCTGTGGTCCCATACCGTCACCGATCATAAGGATCACATTTTTTACTTGTGTCACTTCTTGCACTGGTACTTCTTTAATGACTTCAACTTCTTTGATCACCTCAACGGTTTTTGTATCGTCATCGCACGCGGTAAGTAGAATTGCAGAGATAGCAACTGTAAGTAACTTTTTATTCATTGTACTGTTCCTGAAACGTAATATTTGTCTGTAAGGCGGGCACAGTCTAGGCGCGTTACATGACTTTTTTATTTCAGCGAAGTGAAAAAAATTATTTTATTTCACAATAAGTTACATTATAACAGTACAATTTAAGTACGAAACTACCCTGTACAACTATCATGATTTAGAGTCATCACTCTCTACCTGAAGTACTGGTAAATAATTTAGAAATGGGTCGACTGGATAATCCAAATACAAAAATGCTGAGCAGCACCGTTGCCATTGCCACTTGAGTAATTTGCAAACCATTTGGCAACTCTTCGCTGAGTAGCATTAAGGTGAGCACCACCGAAGCTAACCCCTTGGGGCCAAACCAAGCTAACGTAAAGCGCTCTTTGGTTGTCAGTTCACCACCTAACAAGCAGAGGAATACCGGGATCAATCTAAACATGGCGGTTGCTAACACTGCGTACACCCAAACCTGCCATTGGGTAACATTTAGCAGCACTACACTTGCCGACAAACCAAATACTATCCAGATCATAAAAGCCGCAAATTCGGCGAGGTGTTCGCCTTCTTCGATAAGCTGATCTTTAAACTCATCACGGTAATATTTATCAAACAGCAAACCGCTGACAAATGCAGCGATAAAGCCGCTGCCATGCAGAGCTTGGGTTACCGAGAAAACTAAAAAAGCGATGCCAACAAAGAGAAAAGGGCTGGTTTTAGACGCAAAGTAATGATGTTGATAGGCGCGTTTAAGTAACCAAATGATCACCCCAGTCAGTAACCCCGCGACAACGAGTGCAATCCCCACTTCACGTATAAAAATCCAAGCAAATGATTCAGTCGTCGCTTGCATTCGCTCAGCTAATACTCCCAGTAAAAACAGAAATACCGGAATACACAGGCCATCATTCAAGCCACTTTCCACATTAATTGCCTCACGTAATCTGGTGGGCACAGACTTATCCTGAATGAAGGTTTTGCATAAAGTGGCATCGGTTGGAGTGATGATCACCGCAATTAAAAAGCAAGCCAACCAAGATAACTGAAATAGCTCATGGGCCACCCAAGCGCCGAATACCATAGTTAATGGCAGCCCGAGTAATAATTTAACCGGTAACTGAAAGCTGTGAGATAACACCCGTAATCGCGTTTTTGCAGCATCGGAAAATAAATAAATCGCAAGCGTCAGCTCAATAATCGGCAACCAAGTCTGTAGGCCATTAATATCTACCGCTAAAGCTTGTTGCCCTCCTTCAATATTACCAAGCACAAAGCCTATCGCCCCGCCCGTTAGCACAAACCACATAGGTGCGGTGAGCTCCGCCCTATCTAGTTGTCGAGCTGTAATGCTATAGATAAAAAGAGAAAGTCCAATCGCCGCAATCAAAGCATAAATCACGTTGCCATTCCTTTACTGAAAACTTGCTGCTGATAACGCGAGTATGACAAATCTTATTCAGTTAAGCCAAACATCTAACAACATCCTCCTATCTCCTATAAAGCGAATTAAACAACAAAGAGCAGTAGGCGCTAATTAATTTTTCACCTTTGTGTCATCGGAATGTAAAAAACCGTCATTACTCTATCTGCAACAAACTGGACTAGACCAGAAAATTTAACCCAAACTTTTGAGAAAAGAGCAATGAAAAAACTAACCCAAATCGCTGCTGCCGTGTTACTCGCCACCAGTCCCAGCTTATATGCTGCGACAGGTAAACTCGTTGGTGTTGTAAAAGACCCACAAAGTAATCTGTCTGGCGCTGTTATCTCAGTAAAAGGCCAAGATGTATCCACTGTGTCTGATTATCGTGGTCGCTTTGAACTGCCAAAACTAGATGCCGGTCGCTACACCTTAGTCGTGAAATATATGGGTTATCAAGAAACTGAACTTCAGGTTGAGGTGATTGATGGTAAAGTTACTACGTTGTCTCCAATCTTATTAAACCAACAACAAACGATGGAAGAAGTGGTCACGGTTGGGCAAATCTTCCGTGGCGAAATGGCCGCAGCAAATAACCAAAAAAATGCCAGTAATATCAAAAGTATCATTTCTGCCGATGGCATTGGTAAGTTACCAGATAGAAATGCCGCTGAAGCCGTGCAACGTATTCCTGGTGTGTCGATAGAGCGTGACCAAGGTGAAGGCCGTTTTGTTGCAGTGCGCGGTTTACCGTCACAATGGAGCTCGGCCAGCATCAACGGTAACCGTCTTCCAACCGCAGAAGAAGAAACCACCAGCCGCGCTACTGCGTTCGACTTTTTTCCAAGCGAATTGATTGAATTTGTGGAAGTGTCTAAGGCTATCACCCCTGACATGGAAAGCGATGCGATTGGCGGTAATGTTAATTTCGTGACCAAAAAAGGCGCTGATGATTTTATCCTCAAAACCAACTTTGCTGTGGGCCAAAACGAACTGGCCGATGGTACAAATTATTCTGCCAATGTGGTGTATGGCGACCGTCTACTCGACGACAAGCTAGGTTTTATCATTAACGCCACAGCGTGGCAGCGTGATTGGGCAACCGATAACTATGAGCCACGCCGGGGTAACGATGGCTTAGGCATTTACCGTTTAGAGCTGCGTGATTATACAGGAACCCGTGAAACTTATGGCTTAAATGGCTCGCTGGAATATCAACTTGAAAGCGGCACGCTCAGCGCCAGCGCGCTATATGGCACACTGATTGATGATGAAACTCACTATAAGCACAGGCTGCGTTTTGATAAAGACCGTGCTGAGCTACAGCATATTCGCAACGAACTCATCACCGAAATGCAAGGCTTTGAAATTGCAGGTGAACATGACTTTGGCTTTGATAAAACGCTCTCTTGGCAACTAGCGACCTACGAAAATGAGTTCCGCTATGGCGACAAACCCAACAGTGAAGACAACAGCTACTTTGTCGCCCGTTTTGATCAAAAAAATGTGGGATATGTTGGACTTGAAGACCGCGATACCGGTAAAAATTATGCCTACAACCAAGTAGACGGCGGCAGCGATCCTTGGAACGCCATAAGTAATCACTTCCCCTCGGGCTTTACACTCGATCCAAGCAAAATGGGCTTGTCTTGGGTTGAGCTATACAAAGTCTACGTCAACGAAAAAGACAGACTGGTAGCCAATGCCGACTTTGACTGGCAATACAATAACCAGCTAGCCGTTAAATTTGGGGCAAAATACCGCGATAAAGTCCGTAAAGCTGACTTTGCCGATGAATTTTACGCGTGGGACAGCGAACAATATGGCGCAGCGCCAACGCTTGCAGACTTTGCCTTAAGCGATCAACCCGGTCGCAGCGATTACTTAAGCGAAGCCAAGTTTGATTATCGCACGCAGCTATCACAAGTGGCTTCCACCGATGCTCTTGCTCAGTTTTGGACGCAAAATCGCAATAAGTTCAAGCTAGATGCGGGTGAATCAGCACTCATCAGCAATGGTGGAGCACTGGGCAGAAACTTTGATGTTGAAGAAACCCACACCTCGCTCTACGGTATGGCAACTTACCAAGCCAGCGACAACTGGGAAGTATTAGGTGGCTTGCGAGTTACGCGAACCGATACCGAAGTGTCTGGTTACACTTATTTAGCCGACGAAGACAAAGTTGTTGATACCACCAACAGCAATGATTATTGGTCCATTTTACCCGCACTACATGTTACTTATCGTGCCAATGACGATACCAATTATCGCCTCGCACTAACTCGCACCTTTGCCCGTCCTGATTTTGGTTCGTTAACACCAGGCGCAACTTACCTTGAGCAAGACAATCAGCTTAACTCAGGCAATCCAGCGCTCGACCCTACGTACTCAAATAACCTCGACTTGATGGTGGAACATTATTTTGACCGCGTTGGCTTGGTCTCTGCGGGGGTATTCTACAAAGATATCCAAGACCCAATCTTCCAAGCCACCAGCGTTGGCAATTACAACAACAAGCAAGGCGTGACCATCATCCGTCCTGAAAACGGCGATAGCGCTTGGCTTGCGGGCATTGAGCTGGCATTTAACCGCGACCTTGGTTTTATTTCTGACAGTTTGAGCAACTTTGGGGTAATGACCAATGCGACCTTTATGGATTCTGAAATGCAGATCCCAGAGCGCACAGAAAAAGTGGCCATTCCACGTCAGGCCAATGAGCTTTACAACTTTACGCTGTATTACGACGACACCCGTTTTGCAGCTCGAATAGCGCTTAATCATAAAGGTGCTTATATCGAAGAGCACGGCGGCGATAGCCAATCGGATAGCTACTATGGCGCCAATACCAGCGTCGACTTTACAACGTCATACCAACTTAACGAACAAACGTTAGTTTACCTAGAGCTAAGTAATCTCACCAATGAAGCATTGCAGTACTACCAAGGTGAGCAAGGTCGTCCATTACAGGTGGAATACTATGGTATCCGCGGCATGGTCGGCATTAACTACCAATTTTAATACCAATTCACTTGATTAAGCCGATTGGTATACACCGGTTGACGGGCAATTCACAAAGGATTGCCCTCGAATTACCGAGGATCCTATGATGTTGCAGATCACCCTATTTAACGCCCGCCCGCGCTGGCTAAAAGACGCCCAAGGTATCGGCTTTGTACTATTTGCCGCGACCAGTGCGTTTATGACTTACTTTTGTATGTACGCCTTTCGTAAGCCATTTTCGGTCAATACCTATGAAGCCTTTGATGACCCTAGCTGGGTTGTTAGCTTTAAAATTGCCCTGATCCTTTCGCAAGTGTTTGGCTACCTATGCGCGAAATTTATCGGTGTTAAAGTAATTGCTGAAATGCAGCATCATTATCGCGGCCGTGCGATTTTGGCCATGATTTTAGCCGCCGAGCTCGCACTGGTGCTATTTGCCATTACTCCTACGGGCTGGAATCTGGTTTGGCTGTTTGCCAATGGCCTCTCCCTTGGCATGATCTGGGGTTTGGTTTTTAGCTTTTTAGAAGGTCGTAAAACCACCGAAATCTTAGGTGCGGTACTCAGCGTGACTTTTATTCTAGCCTCTGGATTAGTCAGAACTGTGGGCAAATGGCTGGTGAGTGAACTCAATGTGCCTGAACTATGGATGCCAGCGGCAACTGGAGCGATTTTTCTGCCGCTGCTTGTACTTAGCGTTGCTTGTCTCAATAGCATTCCTGAACCGACACAAGAAGATGAACAATTACGACAAAAGCGCGCACCAATGGATGGCAAAGCACGGCTGGCGTTTTTTAAACAGTATTGGTTTGGAATAACCGTGCTGGTGCTTAGCTTTTTACTCTTTACCGGCTTTCGTGACTTTAGAGATAACTTCTCAGCCGAGATCTGGCAGGCCTTAGGGTATGGGCAAGAACCCGCGATTTTTGCTTATGCCGGGATCCGCATCGCCTTTATCGTACTCATTGCGCTTGCCGCATTGGTGTTAATTAAAAATAACCGTATCGCATTTTTTGCCAACCATGGCTTTGTCTTACTCGGGGCTTTACTGCTGGCCGGCAGTACGTATTTATACCAAGCCCAAAGTCTCGATCCTAAAACGTGGATGGTACTGCTGGGAGCTGGTCTTTATATCAGTTATATCCCCTATAACTGCTTTTTGTTTGACCGCATGATCTCAGCAGTTGGCTCGACTGCGAACGCCGGGTTTTTGATTTATCTGGCGGATTCGGCGGGCTACATCGGCTCAGTGGGCATTTTGCTCTATAAAACTTTTGCCACACCTGAGCTCAGTTGGCTGCACTTTTTTACCATGGCTTGCTATTGGGTGGCGTTTATCGCAAGCGCCCTCGTAGTGAGTTCAATTATTTATTTTGCCGTGAAATTAAAGCGACCACGTAAGGCGTCAACGCAACTACGCGCCACGGCACTTTCATCACATATTTCCTAGCTAGGAGTCTTAGCAACATGAAACACATTGAAGCATTAATTTTGGATTGGGCTGGTACTGTGGTCGACTATGGTTCGATTGCCCCCACCAGCATTTTTGTTGAAGCATTTAAGCAAGCATATCAATTTGATATTTCCTTGGCTGAAGCGCGCGGCCCGATGGGAATGGGCAAATGGGATCACATTAATACCTTGCTACAAATGGACAGCGTCCGCACCCGCTGGATAACGCAATTTGGTCAGCCACCGAGTACGGCAGATGTTGACCATATTTATCAAACCTTTATGCCACTTCAACAAGCAAAAGTCGCCGACCGAGCTGCCCCCATTCCGGGCGTGCTTGCGGTGATCAAACGTTTGCAACAACAAGGCGTTAAGATTGGTAGCTGTTCTGGGTATCCCAAGCCCGTGATGGACGTACTAGTGCCTGCCGCTGCCGACTATGGTTATCAGCCAGATTGTGTGGTTGCCAGTGATGAATGTGCAGCTGGCTCTCGCCCAGGCCCTTGGATGGCGTTAGAAAACGTACAACGACTTGGCATTAATCGCGTGTCTGGGTGCGTAAAAGTCGATGACTCCGCGCCGGGAATAAGCGAGGGATTAAATGCCGGCATGTGGACCGTTGGAGTTGCTTTAACGGGTAATGCGGTGGGGCTTAGCGAAGAAGAATGGACTGCGCTCGGTCACGAAGAGCAAAGTACACGTTCCCTTAGTGCTTATCAGCAACTTGGCGAGGCCGGTGCGCACTATGTGATTGATTCACTAGCCGACATCGAAATGGTCTTGGTGGATATTTCTGCTCGTATCGCCCGTGGAGAGCGCCCGTAATGCGTTTTCAGCCTTTTTGGTTTGATGAAGCAATCACTCAAGCCGATATTGAAGCCGCAGCCAGCGCGCCGCCTCATGGCGCGTTGGATACCCAAGTTTGTATCATAGGTGGCGGCTTTACTGGCCTTTGGACAGCCATAACGCTGAAAAAGCAAAAACCTGAGTTGAATATCGCCATTATTGAAAAGGATCTCTGCGGGCAAGGCGCTTCGGGCCGTAATGGCGGAGCTATGCTGACATGGTCGACTAAATTTGCCAGCTTAATTAAAGCGTTTGGTTTAGAACAAGCCTGCTTTTTAGTGCGTCAGTCTGAGCAGGCCGTTCATGACATTAAAGCCTTTACCAATAAACACGGGATTGAATGTGACTGCCGCGTTGATGGTACTTACTATACGGCTTCAAATCTCAGCCAACGTGATGCCTTTGGTCCCATTACCACCCTACTCAAGCAACACCAGCTTAATGCGTGGCAAACACTAACTAAAGCGCAGTTACAAGCAACCGGCTCTAATGCCAACCTTGCTGGAATTTACTCCCCCCATGCCGGTAGTGTTCAACCCGCCAAGCTTGTGCGTGGACTGATGAAGGTGGCAAAAAAACTTGGGGTCAAAGTATTTGAACACACCCGCTACCTAAAGCACCAAGGCCAAGACACACTCACCATTACCACAGACAAAGGCGAGATCAGAGCCAATCAGCTGGTATTTGCCGTTAACGCTTGGCTGCCAAGCTTATTGCCGCAGTTTTCTCGCAGTGTGGTGTTGGTGTCGAGCGATATGGCGATCACTACACCAGCGCCTGAAAAGCTTGCGGCGATGAGACTGAACCACGGCGCTCCGGTGATTGATGCACGCATTTTTGTGAATTACTACCGCACCACCTCAAGCGGTCGATTAATGCTTGGCAAAGGCGGGAATTATTTTAGTTTCAATAACCAAGTGAGAGATACCTTTCACCGTGCTAGCCGTTATCAAACGATTCTTGAACGCTCATTTAGCCATTTCTTTGCACATCACCAACTCGAGATAGACAGAACTTGGACCGGCCCCTCAGACCGAAGTGTCTCTGGCATGCCTTTCTTTGGTCATTTAAATGGTCAAGCTAATGTGTTTTATGGCAGCGGTTACTCAGGCAACGGCGTGGTGCAATCCTATTTAGGTGGACAAATCTTAGCAAGCCTTCTGCTTAATCAACATAACGACTGGCGTCACTGCGCCTTGGTCAACCAAACGCTTAAACAGTTTCCCGTCGAGCCATTTCGCACCGCGGGGGCCTTAATGGTGAGAAATGCCATTCGCCGTAAAGAAAGCGCTGAGGATAACAACACGCCACCGCATAAACTCGATGTTTGGCTAAGCAAGCTTAGTGGCAGCGCAGCAAAATTAGATCCGAACGTAAAGCAGGAGTATATAAAGTGAATGACATTGCACAAATAAAACAGCTATTCGAGCAATATGGTCACGCGACCTATGACGAGGCATGTAGCCAAATTTACCATGCCGAGCAATGCGCCACCCTCGCGAAAGAAAGTGGTTATGATCAAGCGACTCAAATCGCTGCATTTTTACATGATATTGGCCATTTTGTTGCTCAATCTCAGAATAACCCAGACTTTACGCCACAAGGATATAGCAATCATGGCGATTTAGGGGCAGATCATTTAACTCAGCTTGGCTTTGACCGAGCAGTGACAATGCTAGTACGCAAACACGTAGATGCGAAACGCTATCTGGTCAGTATTGATGAGGAGTATTACCAAACGCTCTCTCCTGCCAGCCAACTAACGCTAACAAGACAAGGCGGAAAAATGAACCCCGAAGAACTTGCGGCATTCTCCAAGCTACCTGAATTGGACGCCATTATCGCGCTGCGTCGTTTTGATGATTTAGGGAAAGATCCGAGTTTAGCCGTTTTGCCGAGTAGCTATTGGTTTAGCCAGATAGAAGCCTATTTGGCGAGATAGGCCAATCTGAGTTTACAAGTCTATTTATCCTGTCATAAAACGATAGTAAGCTTGTCACAAACGGTTTTATCGACTCAATTATGCTGCTTTATCAACGTATTCGAAACCATATCCAAGCGCTGCTAGCCGCTGGCAGCATGACGCCCGGAGCCAAGTTGCCTTCAGAGCGTGCGCTGCAAGAAACATTTAGCTCAACACGGATCACCGTCCGTGAAGCCCTAGCGCGACTAGAAGCCGAAGGACTTATCTTTAGCCAAAAGCGTCGCGGCTGGTTTGTCACCCCTGAAAAACTCAAATGGCATCCAGCTAAAAAAGTGAACTTTAACCACCTTGCCATTGAACAAGGCTTTACACCAACAACCCAAGTAGTGGCAATTAATGCCCCTTCCACAGAGCCTGAGTTTAGCCACTCTCATTTTAACGGCCAGCCTGTATATGAACTAACTCGAGTACGTGCGTTAGATGGTCGCGCAATGATGATGGAACAGATCTATTGTGCAGCCGAACGTTTTGCCGACTTGCACAGCCAACCGCTGGATGGCTCTATCACGGAAGTGATGTCGACTCACTACCAAGTTGACGTCAGCTTTGAACAGTGTGTAATAAGCGTCACCGTACTACCCGATGACGTTGCCGACAAATTAGAAAAGAACAGCGGCGCACCTTGCTTAAAGGTACTGCGCGCCCGCTATGACGCCGAGCAAGCATTGGTGGATTACAATATTGAATATTGGCTCCATGACGCCATAGAAATGATTGTTGAAGGCGTGTAACTCCCGTACCCGTAGGTCGTGCTTTAGC
>NZ_PNDS01000081.1 GCF_005886535.1 Pseudoalteromonas sp. S2755 | reverse complement strand
AGAAGGCACAAGGGCGCGAAAACATCAAAGAGGCCGAGGTAGCACCTCATCAAGAGCCCGGATATAAGCACGCAATCACACCAATAATGCAAAAAATGGCTTGTACAATTGGAGGAGTCCATATAAGCGAGTTCACCTCGCGATGGTTTTCAAGAGATAAAAATAAGGCCGCGGTGGGCGGCCTATATCGGTTATTCTTCGGTATCTACGCTAGCGTCATTGTCTTCTGGTGTCTCGACACCATTGTGCTCTAGATCATAACTATCAACACGCTGTAATCCGCGTGGTAACTTATTACCTCTACGACCTCGCTCACCGTAATAGTGCTCTAAATCACTCGGCTTTAAGGTTAGCTTGCGCTTACCTGCATGTAAGGTAACAGAAACGCCTTCAGGTACTACCGCTAACACTTTGACAAACTCTTCGCGGCTTTGCACTTTCGCGCTAGGGATTGAGATAATCTTATTCCCCTTACCTTTACCAAGCTTAGGTAAATCACGTAATGGGAATAGTAGCATTCTGCCTTCGCTCGAAATCGCCATGCACATATCGGTGGCAACATCGAATACTTGAATTGGCGCCATCAAATGTGCACCTTTTGGTACGCTAACGAACGCTTTACCATTTTTGTTTTTGCTCACCATATCAGCAAAGTCACTAATAAAGCCGTAACCGCCATCGGTCGCCATCAGGTAAGTCGACTTCTCTTCGCCCATGACCACATGTTCAAAGTTACACCCTGGCGCCAAGTTAAACCGCCCAGTCATCGGTTCGCCCTGACTTCGGGCTGAAGGTAAACTATGCGCATCGGTTGCAAAGGCTCGCCCTGAGGTATCCAAGAACACCGCAGGCTGATTACTCTTGCCTTTCGCAGAAGCTTTATAACTGTCTCCTGAGCGGTAGCTTAGCCCTTCGGCATCGATATCATGACCCTTTGCAAAACGCGCCCAGCCTTTTTCAGATAGCACAACTGTTACAGACTCTGATGGGATCAAATCCTTTTCGCTAAGCGCTTTGGCTTCACCACGCTCAACTACCGGTGAGCGTCTATCATCGCCATACAATTCAGCAGCTTCTTGAATTTCCTTTTTCATCAACGTCGACATGCGACGTTCAGAGCCTAAGGTTTTTTCCAGTCCATCACGCTCTTTTTCAAGCTCATCTTGCTCACCACGGATCTTCATTTCTTCAAGCTTTGCAAGGTGGCGTAATTTCAGGTCTAGAATTGCTTCTGCCTGCTTATCTGAAAGACCAAAACGCGCTATTAACTCTTCTTTTGGCTTGTCTTCGTTGCGAATGATTTCGATGACTTCATCGATATTCAAAAATGCAATCATCAAACCTTCAAGAATATGCAAACGCGCGAGCACTTTGTCTAAACGATACTGCAAACGTCTACGTACCGTTTCACGACGGAATACTAGCCATTCAGATAAAATCTGACGCAAGTCTTTAACTTGTGGACGGCCGTCTAAACCAATCATATTGATATTAACACGGTAGTTCTTTTCAAGATCCGTTGTGGCAAATAGGTGCGCCATTAATGGCTCGACCTTAACTCGATTTGAGCGCGGTACGATGACGATACGCGTCGGATTTTCATGATCCGATTCGTCGCGTAAATCCGCTACCATAGGGAGTTTCTTCGCTGTCATTTGTGCTGCTATCTGCTCTAGCACCTTGGCACCCGAACATTGGTGTGGCAACGCGGTGATCACCACTTCGCCTTGCTCTTCGGTGTATACAGCACGCATCTTGATTGAGCCACGACCTGTAGTGTAAAGCTTTTTGATCTCTTCTTGCGGCGTAATGATTTCCGCATCGGTTGGATAGTCAGGCGCCTTGACCAATTCTAGAATTTCTTCTAGTTCGGATTTAGGCTTATCCAATAACAAACAACAAGCTTCAGCAACTTCACGCACGTTGTGCGGCGGAATATCGGTTGCCATCCCCACCGCAATACCTGTCACCCCATTCAACAAGATATGTGGTAAACGCGCGGGTAATACTTGTGGCTCATCTAGGGTACCATCAAAGTTAGCGGTCCAATCAACCGTACCTTGACCAAGCTCTTTCAGCAGTACTTCTGAAAACTTAGATAAACGCGCCTCGGTATAACGCATCGCAGCAAATGATTTAGGATCATCCGCAGCACCCCAGTTACCTTGGCCATCCACCAGCGGATAGCGATAAGAGAACGGCTGCGCCATGAGTACCATGGCCTCATAACAAGCACTATCGCCATGAGGGTGATATTTACCCAATACGTCACCAACGGTACGGGCAGATTTTTTGTATTTTGCTTGAGCAGATAAGCCCAGCTCACTCATCGCATATACAATACGACGTTGTACAGGCTTCAGGCCGTCACCAATATGCGGCAACGCCCTATCCATGATCACATACATGGAGTAGTTCAGGTAGGCATCTTCAGTAAAACGCCCCATCGGAAGTTGTTCAATGCCTTGCAAGGACAAGGCTTGAGGATCTGTCATGTTACACCTTACTTGTTGTTGTAGCTGATGCGATATATCGCATTGGCGTAATCATCGGAAACGAGCAGGCTACCGTCGCTAAGCTCTGCAATTGCGGCAGGTCGACCATAGGTTGTTTCGTTTTCCATAAAGCCGGTAAGGAAAGGCTCATAGCCTCTAATTTGGCCATCTTGCACGTTTGCTCGCATTACTCGATAGCCCACTTTTTTGCTGCGGTTCCATGAGCCATGTTCAGCAACAAAAAGCTGATGTTTCATTGCCTTTGGAAATTGCTCGCCACGGTAAAAGTGGATGCCCAGCGGTGCAACGTGTGCTTGTAATGCAAGTGCAGGCATGGTGTAATCAGTCACCGATTTACCCTCGCCAAATTCAGGGTCTAGCACACTGCCGCCATGAACATACGGAAAGCCAAAATGCTGACCTATTTCGTCAACGCGGTTGATTTCACATGGTGGAATGTCATCTCCCATCATGTCGCGACCATTATCGCTAAACCATAATTTTCCGGTTACTGGGTGATAATCAAAACCCACTGAGTTACGCACGCCTTTGGCAATCGTCGAAAGCTTTTTCGTCTCAAGATTTAGTGAAAATATACGGCCAAACTTAGGGTCTTCGGCACAAATATTACAAGGCACGCCAACAGGAATGATCAGTTCACCTTCAGGCGATACTGTCAGGTACTTCCAGCCATGGTGACGTTTGTCAGGCAAATCATCGAACACCACTTCTTTTATCGGTGCCTTGAGGTTTTTTGCGATTTGCTTAAAACGTACAATACGCTCAACTTCAGCAACATATAAGTCACCATCTTTTAGGGCGATACCGGAGGGCATATTCAGCCCTTCTGCAACTAAGATTTTCTTGTCGGCTACACCATCACGATTATTGTCAATGAGTGCGTGAACTTTGCCCGCTTTGCGAGAGCCAACGTACACAGTGCCGTCTTTGCCCACCGCCATTTGTCTTGCATTCTCAACATCTTTAGCAAAATAGCTCAGCTCATACCCTTTAGGTACTGAAAGGCGCGAAAGCATATCGTTTGCCAGTGCTTGTGAGCTTAGTAGCGCCACTGCCAGCGTCGTCGCTACCGTGGTCAATTTACTATGTATTTTCATGTTAAACCTCTGCCTTATCTCCGTGCTGTTCAAGCCAAATTTTACGGTCGCCAGAGCGCTTTTTAGCTAGCAGCATATCCATCATTTCGAGGGTTTGCTCAGGCTCATCTAGTGTCAGCTGAACTAAACGTCTAGTATTTGGATCCATAGTGGTTTCACGCAATTGCAACGGGTTCATTTCACCCAATCCTTTAAAGCGCTGTACGTTAACTTTACCGCGTTTCTTTTCGGCCTCAATACGGTCTAAAATGCCCTTTTTCTCATCTTCATCAAGAGCATAGTAAACCTCCTTACCAACATCGATACGAAATAGCGGCGGCATAGCAACAAAAACATGTCCCTTACGAACAAGCTCTGGAAAGTGTCTTACAAAGAGCGCGCATAACAAAGTAGCAATATGAAGTCCGTCGGAGTCTGCATCCGCAAGGATACATATTTTACCATAGCGTAGACCAGATAAGTCTTCAGAGTCAGGGTCGATACCTAAGGCAACAGAAATATCATGTACTTCTTGCGAGGCTAAGATCTGCCCAGATTCCACCTCCCAGGTATTTAGGATTTTACCGCGCAGTGGCATGATTGCTTGGAATTCGCGGTCTCGTGCTTGTTTTGCCGAGCCACCTGCTGAATCCCCTTCCACCAAAAAGATTTCTGAGCGTTCGGTTTCACTTCCAGAACAATCGGTTAATTTACCCGGTAAAGCAGGACCCGAAGTGACTTTTTTACGAACCACTTTTTTCGCAGCACGCAAACGTTTTTGCGCATTACTGATACACAGCTCAGCAAGTAACTCTGCAGTTTCAGTGTGTTCGTTCAACCATAGACTAAAGGCGTCTTTGACAATGCCTGATACAAAAGTAGCGCACGAACGTGATGACAGCTTTTCTTTGGTTTGACCGGCAAATTGTGGGTCTTGCATCTTAACCGACAAGACATAACTACAGCGATCCCAAACATCATCAGGCGTCAGTTTCACGCCACGTGGGATCAGGTTTCTGAATTCACAAAACTCCCGCATCGCTTCAAGTAAGCCTTGGCGTAACCCATTTACATGGGTTCCACCTTGTGCCGTTGGAATAAGGTTTACGTAGCTTTCAGCGATAGATTCACCGCCCTCAGGCAACCAATGAAGCGCCCAATCAACCCCTTCGGTTGAGCCACTGAAACTGCCTGTAAATGGGGATTTCGGCAGCACTTCATAGCCTTCAGCGCTGTCTTTTAGGTAATCCTCAAGACCTGCCTCATAGTGCCATTCTTGCGTTTCTTTCGTCTGTTTATTTACAAAACGAATTCTAAGCCCAGGACACAATACAGCCTTGGCTTTAAGCAAGTGGTTTAACTTAGTAATTGAGAAGTTAGCTGAGTCAAAATAACTCGCATCGGGCCAAAAGTGTACTGAGGTGCCGGTATTACGCTTGCCAACACTTCCTGTCACTCGTAAGTCTTCGACTTTATCGCCGTTTTCAAATGCCATTTCATAGATTTGCGCATCGCGTTTAACGGTAATTTCGACTCGAGTCGACAACGCATTAACAACTGATATACCCACCCCATGAAGACCACCGGAGAACTGGTAGTTTTTATTGGAAAACTTGCCCCCGGCATGAAGTTTGGTCAGGATCAATTCAACCCCAGGCACACCCTCCTCTGGGTGAATGTCCACAGGCATTCCTCGACCGTCATCGATGACTTCAAAAGAGTTGTCTTCGTGCAAGATCACGTCAATTTTGGTGGCATGTCCGGCTAAGGCTTCATCGACACTGTTATCGATAACCTCTTGGCCTAAATGATTAGGTCTGGTGGTATCGGTATACATGCCTGGACGGCGCTTAACTGGCTCTAAGCCATTGAGTACCTCAATAGCTTCGGCATTATAGTTTTGCTGACTCATAGGCTAGTTCTAGTTATCTTTTTATCCGCTAGTATATGCACAACGTACAGCTTTGAGCAGAGCTTTGTGCATAAATTCTAATTTTTGATAGTTAAAAATTTGGTGATGGTGTCAAAATAGCGTGGAAATTCAACAAAGCTATGATCCCCACCAAACTCAATAATTTGACGACAATGACTATAATAACGCACCGCCTCTTCAAAAGGCAGCACCTCGTCGCCCGTTTGTTGCAATAATAGCAAGTTTTCTGGATTACTAAGCTGCTCGACATACATGGATTTTAACGCATCAATATGCTCATGCAGCAGCTCATAATGACAATCCTGATAAGGATTGTATTGTGGTCCAAGGTAGTCATTTAATAATGAAAAAGGCCTAACTGCAGGGTTTATCACCACCGCTTTACAGCCAAGATGTTGCGAAAAGTAGGTGGCGTAATAGCCGCCTAACGAGCTACCTAATAACACAGTATCAGAATCAATGACGCTATCCAACTGTGCCAATGCGACTCTCGGGTCATAATGCAGTCTTGGAACAATATATGGCGTTTGTTTATCCAACATATATTCACCAAATGCCGTTGCTTTATAGGAGAGCTCAGAGCTATTAAAGCCATGAATATAAACTACTTTCCGAGCCATTTTACCTCTGTTGTTATAGCGCTTTTACTAAATACGATGACACGATAAGCGGGACCCAAGTCAGACTGACACCAGTCCTCTGTGTGCTTATCAAATTGGATTGATGTTGCAGGCGTAGCATAGATAGGTAAAGTGCGAAATTGTTGTTGATATTCATTGTGCACATGACCATGAAATAGCCCTGAAACTTGCCCTGAGTCCACCAGCAGGTTTAACAATGCAGGACCATTTTCGAGCATGTGTTTATCTAAATAGCCATCAATCGGCCTAGGATGGTGGTGAGTAAAAACAATCGTATTGTTGTTGATATTATTGTGAAGCGTGTCTTTGAGCGTCACTAAATGTGACTTAGCGCACCATCCGGCGGGTGTTTTACCTTTTGAATTTAACAATAGCACTTGGCCAAACGGACCTGAGATGCGCTTATGACGAACGATTTGCCCTATACTTATTTCTTCAAGTAAAGCTAGCTCGTCGTGATTTCCCGGCACCCAAAGCACAGGGCATTGTAAATCACTCTCTGTAACTAGACGGGCAAACTCATAATAAGAAGCCGCACTATGATCTTGTGTTAAATCACCGCCAAACACCACACAATCAAAATGCTCCTTGGCCATCGCAGCCAGAGTGCGTTCAAAGTTAGCAGCGGTATTTACTGCAAAGTATTCCCCAGAGGGCGTGGCAAACAAATGACAATCCGTAAGATGGCCAATACGAATTTGCGCTTTATTGAATTGTAGCTCGAGATCAAACCAAGCCATTGTTTACATCCCAGTTTAAATGCACACGGCCTTTTTCTAAACACACCATAAGCCAATCAGCTAAAAACGCATTTATTTGATATTTTTCGTCTTTTTGGTGCATATCAGGATTTGGATAGCCATAAGATGGCTTTATTCGACGATGATAATCACGATGAATGACTTCAGCCACTTTAGCATCATGGTAAAGGCGCACAGACAACGAAAAATGTGGTAGATGGGCGCTTACTGTCGCCATTTGCTCGATGTGAATGTCCGTTGTGTATTTACTGACTCCAGCTACGCTCAAACAGTAGCGCGCAGACGCTAAGTCAATCACTCGACTCTCACCGACCACTTCTTCAGGTAGCAATTTTAGCGCCCGTAAATAATTACGTTCGCAAAGTGTGATATAACGGGGCAGAGATTGAATATACTGCTTTGAACTCAGCACTTGTGACAAAAATACGACTCCTAAACTGCTTCTATCCGCGCTTTATTTAATGCCAACCATTGTAGACTAATAACAGTGGCAGCGTTATCGATTTCCTCATTATCAAGGCGTGTAAGGGCTTCATCAAGTGGCATCACATGCACTTTAATATCTTCACCTTCTTCAGCCAATCCATAAACCCCACCCGCTTCAGATAAATCAGCAAGTGCTAAATACAGATATAGTCGCTCTGTTGTACCACCTGGACTTGACAAATAAGAGCGCATATAAATGAGCTTATCAAGCTCAAGTCCAGCTTCTTCTTTGGCTTCTTTTCTTGCTACACTCTCATAGTCTTTGCTCCCTTCAGCCATCCCTGCAATGCATTCCAAAAGCCAAGGAGAGTGTTTTGAAGCTAACGCTCCAATGCGAATTTGCTCAATAAGCAACACGCTGTCTGTAACAGGATCGTACGGCAATATTGCAACCGCATGACCACGCTCTAATATCTCGCGAGTTATCAGCTCTGATACACCGCCATTAAATAAAGCATGGGTAAATTGGTACTTGTGTATGGTAAAAAAGCCATTGAAGATTGTTTCTATTGAAGAAACATTGACGTCGGCTTTGTTGAACTGACTCAAAGGTTTCATAAAATAATCCTGTATTTTTTAATAGCAACGGTTTAAAAGCTAACCAATCGCCCTTATAGTAGGGTCATATCTGAATAAGTAAACGAAGTCGTTTACCTTTAACTTTTTCCACTTTACAATACCCAAGTGGTATTAATATATTCTGTTACACTTGTTGGCGATGTTTTACGCATTTGGCCTTTAATTGGGCCGCAAAAACAGGGTAACATGCTGACAGTATAAAAATTGTCTAAGGACTGAGCGAAAAATGAAAAAAACTCTACTATCATTAGTTGTTGGGTTGTCGTGCGCACTTTCAAGCAGCCTGTCCCACGCGGAAGACCTACTGCAAGTATACGACATTGCAACGGCTAACGATCCTACCGTATTAAAGGCTAAAGCGCAGGCTGATGCGCAAAAATATGCACAAGACCAAGCATTAGGCGTATTGCTACCTCAGCTTGGCTTTCAAATGAGTTATACCGATGTCACATCAGAAGGCGCCCTGAACGAGCAGCATGATGGTACTGGTTACACTTTACATGAGTCTGACACTGACACTTTTCAGCGTTCAATCTCTTTGAACCAAACCATCTTTAATATGGCATCTTGGCAAGGACTATCGATTGCCGAAAAACGTGCTATGCAAGCAGCTACACAGTATGAACAACAAAAGCAAACGCTAATCATCCGTATCGCTGAAGGTTACTTTAATGTGCTAAGCGCATTAGATAGTCTAGAGTTCGTACAAGCAGAGAAGCGCGCTATCGAACGCCAGCTTGAACAAACGAAGCAGCGCTATGAAGTCGGCTTAACCGCAATCACGGACGTGCATGAAGCAAGAGCGCAATTTGACCGTGCAGTTGCAGACGAAATCATAGCTGGTAATGCTGTTGAAACAGCACGTGAAACATTACGTACAATTACGGGTAAGTATCACGCTAAGTTAGATAAGTTGAATACTGAAACCTTTTCAACAGTTAAGCCCACGCAAAATACGAGCGATTTTATCGAGATTGCTAAAGCGAAAAACTTAGACCTTCAAGTTGCAAAATCTGCGTTAGACATTGCAAAAGACCAAATAGATTTAGCAAACGCGGGGCACTACCCTACCCTAAAATTAAACGCTACGTATTCTGATTCTTTAGCTGACAGTGCTGGCAGACAACATGCACCACGTAGTGACAGAACTTCAGTAGGTTTAACGTTGGACGTACCAATTTACACTGGTGGTCAAACCGTTGCGGCGACCGATCAAGCTCGTGCAAACTTTCTTGCTAGCAGCGAAGATATGGAAGCAGCAATGCGTAACATGACACGTTCAGTGATCACGTCTTATAACCAAGTGGTTTCAGACGTTGCAACTTACCGTGCGCTAGAGCAAGCGGTTGTTTCAGCAGAAAGTGCATTACAAGCAACTGAAGCGGGCTTTGATGTAGGTACTCGTACCATCGTGGACGTACTCGTAAGTACGCAAAACCTGTATAACGCGAAACGTAACCTAGCTGATATTCGTTATCGCTATGTACTTTCGTCGCTGCGTTTAAAACAAGCAGCAGGTACACTATCTCGTAGCGATCTTGAAGCAATCAACCAAGGTTTGATTGAAGGCTAAGTACTTCGATTATCCCCCTCTGAAAAGGCCAGCTATGCTGGCTTTTTGTATTTTTACAGCAATATAGATAAACTAGCCGCTTCAATTAAGTCTTAGGTATATTACTTTGGTTACTCACTCACCTTTCAAATGGTCATTCTTAGCACCTAAATTTTGGCTGACTTGGCTTGGTGTTTTCGCCCTGTATTTAATCTCATGGCTCCCGCAAGGTGTTCAATTTGCACTGGGTAGAGGTCTTGGACGTCTAGTCCATAAATATATGAAACGTCGCCGTCATATTGCTGATGTCAATTTGAAACTTTGCTTTCCACACCTAAGTGAAGCGGAACACAAAGCTATGCTATTAAAAAATATGGAAAATACCGGCATAGCAACACTTGAAACGGGGATGGCATGGTGGTGGCCAGAGTGGCGCATCAATCAAGTGGTGGGCTCAATTAAAGGACTAGAGCATATTGAAGCCGTGCAAAAGCAAGGAAAAGGGGTGCTTATGCTGGTTCCCCATATGTTGCACCTTGAGATGGCAAGCCGAGTGCTAGGCACTAAAATTCAGGGTGTCGGCTTTTATCGCCCGCATAACAACCCACTAATGGAGTTTTTTATGACCCGTGGGCGACTACGTTCAAATGAGTATTTAGTCACCAAGCGAGACGTTAAGGGGTTATTGAAAACACTCTCTAGCAAACGCGTGTGCTACTACTTGCCAGATCAAGATTATGGACGTAAACGCTGTGAGTTTGCTCCTTTCTTCGCCGTTCCTGATGCAGCAACAACAACTGGTACTTTATTATTTTCTGCAAGCAAAAAGGCTGAGACTTTAAGCTTACACTGTACGAGAGATGCAAAAGGAATGTATCATTTAGACATACAACCTATTTTAGAATCATTCCCAAGTGGCAATAATCTTGCGGATGTTACTCGGGTCAACGAGAGAATGGAGCAAGCAATCAATTGCGCACCGGATCAATATATGTGGGTGCATCGTCGCTTTAAAACGCGGCCTGATGAAAAGGCACCTTCGTTTTATTAGGCTTAGAGTCTTGGAGTAGTTTGAAATGGCTAAGAAGAAAAAAAATAAATTATCGTCAATCTGGTTTTGGACTAAGCACCTGTCACTAGGTGTGTTACTCGTTTGGGCTGCCTATTATTTTCTTTTTGGTGCCTCTAAAGATTTGAACTTTAGGGAGACCACCAATGTTGCAGCACAAGGCCTATCGCAATTTTACGAAAGTTTTAGAAATAGCATGAGCAATCGTGATACTGATCGTGAAAAGTACGTTATCACACTCGGGAAACCGACCTACCCTCTTGATGATGCACTTGCGCAAAGGGCGCTTGCTGTTAAACCATCTAACTCTAAATGGACCGGAGAGAAGCAACCAAGACGCTTTGATACTGGAGACACACTAAAAGATGTACTCACAAAGCAAGCCAAAGAAGAGGGCGTCGAACTATTTTGGTATTTAGAGCGAGATTACGTTGTGAAATATAATTTTCGCCTTGATACTGACTTTGTTACTGCGCTCTACCAAGTTGGGACGGCTATAAATGACGACTTTGAGTTTCAAGTCTACACATTTTTCTGCCCTCGAGAGCGTGCTGCGGTTATCACCGAAAACCCACCAATCTATGTACGTGAGAACTGCCGTAAGCTAGCGGGCTAACAAAATACAAATTTCCTTTTAGGTCTTTATGCTTAAAGGAAGCATTCATAGCAATTAGTCTTAATACTTGCTCAATTTGAGGGAGCAAACCTGATGTTAAGTATGTTAAAGCTTTCTCATTAGAAACAAGCAAATAGCAAAGCTTTCGCCTGGCCTACATGGATGTTGGTACCTCGCGATAGCAGGACGCAGTAGCGGTGTTATCAACAAAATTTTCTCACCTCAAAATAGCTCACTAATTAAACGAATTGGTATTACACCAAGGCCCCTCATATTAAAGAAAAAATAACCCTAGAAATCAAACAATTAAATTTATGCAGCACAATTACTCTTAATATAAATACCCTATTTCAACCATACTTATAAAAGTTAATTTATATCGTTTACCTCAACAAAAACACAAATAAAACTTTACAAAAAATAACAAAAGATCAAATATAGAAACAAACAATAAAAATAAAAAACAATGAGCATCATGTTTAACACCTTGATTTCCTTTTTTGCAGGCATTATTTTAGCTTCTGCGTATTTTATCTTCTCAACCAATCAGCCACAGGTTGCAGAGTCAGTCGATAAAACTCATCGGCAAGCTATTCACACACTTCAAACAGAATTGGCACAGCTCGAATCTAAAAACAGTGAATTACAAAAGAAACTAGTTGAAAATCAAACAAAGAGAGACTCAAACTTTGCAAGCTCAGAAAGCAATAGAGACGATTTTCAATTAACCTTACCTCAACAGCCAAAACCTGAATTATCAGCTGCTCGTGCTGTATCACTTGATAGCCTGAAGGTTGTCAATGTCATGCCCACAATCAGTCACTTGTCTGCCGAAATAGAGCTTGATGATGTTCAAAAAGTCGAATTACAAGAAGCCTTAATGGCAAAGGCAAATCAAGACTATGAGGTTTGGGAACATTACCAAGCAACGGCATCATCAGATCCTAATAATGCTCCTCAGATTCGGGCTGATTTTGAGTATAAATTACAAGAAAATGCTAAGTCTTTCACGACAACCATTAACAACTTATTGAGTACAGATCAAATAAAGCAATATCAAGCCTTTGAATTAAGAGAACAAAAACTTTTAGCAAGTCAAAAGTTAGCGATGTTACAAAATGAATTAAATAAAATTGGATTATCAGAGTATCAAAAGCAAGAGGTATCTCGATTAAGTCAATCTGTTTTTGGTGCACCAAGTGATATCACGCTAGGCACCGCAGGTAGCCCTTATGCCAAGCAACAAGTTTCCACCGACTTTGAAAAGCTGGCTGAAATAAAGTCGCTTTTTAATGAACAGCAGCTCAAACAGTTTACATACTGATTAAAGTTGCATTTAACTATAACTAATAATAAAGGAATAAAATGAAGTATTTTTATCTATCCGTATTAGGAACTACACTATTAGCGTGTAGTTCAGCTTCTGAAGCCAGAATCGACTGCCCAGGAGGGCAAGGTTATTGGGATTATCAAACACGACAAGTTCAAGTTTGTGATACTGAAACGAGAACGGTTGAAACTACAAAAAGACATTGTAGCTATGGAGGCGTCACTTGGTTAGGTCATTTATGGAACAAACCAGACTTTCCACTGCCAATGACGAGCTATGAAACAGGCTTAAGAATCATTGAACAGTCCAATACTTGCCCCTCGAGCATTTACACATCAAGAACTGGGACTTATTGGTACACAGATTCAGAGGGACGAAGATGGATTAGCAATTACACTTACAGCGGTAATATAGGTTTAACTAACAATAAGCTAGTAACCACGACATCGACCGAGACAATTCAAACCAACTGCCGCACGGAAACTCAAACAGTGAGAGTGTGGCGTTGTGGCATGATCCCTTAACAGCAAATATTTGAAGCAAGGCCAAGCACTCCATGTGTTTTGGCCTTACTTATTCACCTCGCTAACATCGTTATCTAGCTTGTTTTCTTCAATGGAATAACATTAAGTTCAGATAAAAAGCAAACTGAAATACTGACTTTCCACCTTTGTCTAGGACACTCAGTGCTAGAACTGGATGCTACAAGGCATTAATTACCCAAAGTTCAGGCTAAATACCTAAAGTGGAGTGCCAAATATCACTAACAGCGTTTCTCATGCTTTCGCATTCCGTTAAACTGATGCATCGAGCGCCCGAATTAAGGCATTGATAATGATAAGTATCCCGATAAAAACAATAAGCATCCACTAAACTTTTGCACTCCCCCTCTGATAAGACTGAGACCTGCTTCGCAACCTCTAAAATACGAATATTATCTGGGTAGATGCAAAGCTCTGGGTACTGATTACCATATCGTAAAACGATAAATTGACTGATAAATTCAATATCAGTCATCCCACCCACTCCCTGCTTTAAGTCAAAAAGGCTATCGCTATCTCGGTTGAGGTGCGCTCGCATTTTTTCACGCATATTGCGAACATCTTCCGCCAATTTAGGCACGTCTCTCTGCTGCATTAGTATTGCATGACGTATCTCCTCAAATCGTGCGGCCATTTTCGACTCACCTAACACCATACGAGCTCTAACTAATGCCTGATGCTCCCATGTCCAAGCTTGCTCTAACTGGTATTGGTAAAAGCTTTCTAGATTGATAGCGAGTAAACCTGAGTTTCCTTCTGGGCGAAGTCGAGTGTCTAATTCGTAAAGCATGCCAGAGAGCGTTTTGGTATTGAATAAGTGCATTAAACGCTGTGCCAGCTTCATATAAAACTGTCTTGAAGAGATAGGTTTATCACCCTGAGTTTGACTTTCACCGTCACGATTATGTACAAACACTAAGTCTAGATCTGAGTTGTAACCGAGCTCATATCCCCCCGCCTTGCCATACGCTATTACAGCAAAGCCTTTTTCTGCTATTGTTGCACCTTCAGGCTCACCAAAACGCGCCACCATGTGCCCCCAGGCAATATCGACGGCTTTTGCGATAATCGCCTCAGCAAGCGCAGTTAGATGATCGCTCACCTTCATAATATCCAACACGCCAGTGGCGTCTGCAGCCGCGACTTTTAGCTGATGCGTTTGTTTAAATTGTCGCAGCGCTTCCATCTGTAGCTCAACATCTTGCTCATCTATACGTAAAAATGCTTGCTGGATCTCGTTTTTATAGGCCGTTAATGGCAAAGGTTTGTAGAGAGTTTGTGGGTCGATAAGCTCATCAAGGAGGATAGGGTATTTCGCAATATGCTCAGCAATCCACGCGCTATGACAACAAAGTTTGATAAGTTGAGTCAACGCACCGTGATTTTCGTATAGTAGCTCCAAATATGCAGTACGAGATGCTACTTTATTGATCACACCGAGCACGCGAGCAAGTGCCGGCTCCATGTTTTGTTTACTGAGCTCTCGTAGCAAAGCGGGCATTAACTTATCAAGAATATCGCGACCACGAGTGCCCGCCTGCTTTTTACTTAGCCCCTGTTTAAACTCCACCAAGTCAGTTTGCCAAGTCTCAAAACACGGTGCAGCTCGGCACTGGCCTAGCTGAGCGATTTCGCCCGTTTGCCACGCGTACACCGCGCTGTCGTCTTCATCTAACTCTTCTTCAGGCGGTTCACCAATGACTTGGCTAAACTCAGCCCGGATATGCTGCGTCACAACCTTTAGCATTTGCTCGACTTCGACGTAATCGTTACATTGCAATAAGTAGCTCAGGCGCAAACAATCTAAGTTGTTGTCGGGTAAAGTTTGCGTTTGTTTGTCGTCAAATGCTTGTAGATATTGCTCAACTTTACGCAGCACTAAATAGCTCTCATGCAGACGGTTTTTTACCTCGACAGGGACAATATCAAGCACTTCAAGCTCTTCTAATGCCTGCAACAATGAAGGGGTTTGTAATGGCGTTTCGCGACCGCCGCGTATCAGTTGCAAAGCCTGCACAATAAACTCTACTTCTCGAATCCCACCCGCGCCCAGCTTTATGTTATTCGTTAAGCCTTTGCGCCTCACCTCTTGGGCAATCATATTTTTCATCTTTCGCAGTGAATCTATCACAGAAAAATCAATATAACGGCGATAGACGAACGGCCGAATTAAGTCGTAAAACTCTTGCCAATACGGCGACGGTTCACCAATTGGCCGCGCCTTTAACATCGCATAGCGCTCCCATTCTCGACCTTGATCTTGGTAATAATCTTCCATCGCGGCATAGCTCATTACCAAAGGGCCACTATCCCCAAATGGTCTTAAACGCATATCGACTCTGAATACTTGGCCATCAATGGTAACTTGATTAAGCGCTGAAATAAGCTTTTGTGCCACTCGAGTGTAAAAAACTTGCGCCTCAATGCTACGCCGGCCACCGGATGTGTCGACACTTCGTGGATAGGCAAAGATCAAATCGATATCAGAGGAAAAATTCAGCTCCTTACCACCAAGCTTCCCCATGCCTAATACCGTCATAGGTATAGAGTTACCAGCCCCATCTTTTGGTGAGCCTGATTGCGCTTCTACGCTTAAGTACGCCCATTGGTAAGCATTTGAAATCAAAGTATCGGACAGCTGGGAAACATAGCGGATGCTGTCATCAATCTCATTGCCTGCAACCAAATCCAGCCACATCACTTTAAGCCAATACTTTAAGCGATAGTGACGCAGCTGCTGCCAAGCTTGTTTTTCTTCAACCAATGGCGCAGAGAAGTCAAACACATCAGGACAGTCACGCATTTGCATCTGCGATTCATCGAGCAGCCAAGCTCCCCACTCAGGAAATCGTGCAAGCGTACGCTCGGCAAAATCACTCAGGGCCAGTAACCGTGCCAGTTTGGGCTCCATCGGCGCATCACCATAGATCATTTGGTAACGCTCTTGAGCAAGCGTATTCAGCGCTGCTTGAACAAATAATTCCGACATAAAAAACTCCCCGGTAGACTGGCTCTCTTTGTGAGCAGTGTTATAGTAACTCTATCTAAAACACAACCTTACACCGAGTATGAGTTATTTGTCTTTAAACAATATCAACTTTATAGCGATTTTAATTTGCTTTGTCATTGTCTGCAGTTTAACTATTTTGCTGCGCTTAATGATCCAACGTAGCGCCAACAATCTACTGGATGACGAGCTCGCCCAACGTGACAACTTTGCACTTGGGATTAGCTATGCCAGTCAAGTGACGATGCTGTGTATTTGTGTTGCATACTTATTCAATGACTTAGGCGTGGTGAGGGCGCAGGCACACCCGCTGCAAGTGGCCTTGCATATTGGGTTGATCATTGCCTTTGTATATTTCGGCCAATGGATCCATCGTAAATGGATTTTGTACCAGTTTGACGAAGAAGAAGCGATTTTAAAGCAAAATATCTGCGCCGCGATGGTGGACTCGGGCATGTTACTCGGTAACACGATTTTGGTGCTTGGTTTATATCATTGGGTGCATCCGAAAGGCTGGAGCGATCTTTTAGTCGTAGCCCTAGGTTTTATGCTATTGCAGTTGCTTTATGCGCTAGATAGTAAAATTAGAGAAAGTCGCTTTGCCAAGTTTAATCAAGGTGCTTCTTTACAACAAAATTTTAATCTCAGAAACACTTCTATTGGTATCCGTTATGCGGGCAAATCCATCGGCCTCTCTTTAGCCATGTATGCGGGACTACACAGCGCTCCCTACCATGGTGCAAAAGTGGTAGAAAACTTATTTTCAGTTGTCATGCATTGCGGTGTAATGTGGCTTTTTCTTTACATTGGTAGCTACGTCTTGCTACATTTATCCTTACCTAAGGTTAATATTGGCTTAGAAGTAGACCACCAAGATAATGTAGGCATCGCATGTTTGGAGTTTGCGGTTTTCTGCTCCATAGGCTATTTACTTATTAACTTGTTTTCGGTGTAACGCAATACTGCATGAATGTTTTAAGTGATGGATTTTTACTGGTAGATAGCAATTGGGATTTTAGCCAAGAACTCGTCGAGCATTTGCAAAACGTACGCTCTAGCCAAGCCAGTAACATTATTATCGCAGGTGATAACACTAAACAAATGCTCAAGATGATGTTTAAAGAGCAAATAAAAGACTACTGTTATTGTGACTTTGACAATGAAATCAGCGTATCTGAACTTGCCAGCTACTTGCATCGTCACCATAACATTCATGCCGTGCTGCTCTATTCTCTGGACTATCATTTAGCTACCGAAGAGCAACGCTTTATTTTTGATTCTCTTCACCCACACCGATTTTTAATCGAACAAACCCCTCAAGGTTTTCAGATCACTAAACTGCACTCACAAGCATTAATCAATCACTTATCTTGTCATCCGGATACTGTCGGACTACCCGACCCTGACTTGATGCTTGCCAAGCTCACCGGGTTACTCTGTGGGAAAGCTAAAGTGGCAGGATGATATAGACTAACCGTGCGCGAGCGCTTACCATTGCCACAAAACAGCAACTGAATAATCGAATTATGCGTATTCCACATATTTATCAAGATTCACCTTTGGCCATTGGTGTGCCAGTTACTTTGGATGATGACGCCGCAGGACACATAGGCCGAGTACTTAGAATGACAACCAAAGATAAAGTCAGCCTGTTCAACGGACAAGGCGGCGAATACCTATGTCAATTAAGTGAAGTTGGGAAAAAGAAAGTCGTTGCTGTGCCTGAGTCATTTGAAGACAAAAATGTAGAATCTCCGCTTGCCATACACCTTGGTCAAGGGATTTCTCGCGGTGATAAAATGGACTTCACTATTCAAAAGTCGGTAGAGCTGGGAGTGAGTGAAATTACCCCTTTGTTTACCACACGCTGTGGCGTTAAATTAAGTGGTGAGCGTCTAGCAAAAAAACACCAGCAATGGCAAAAGATTGCAATTGCCGCTGCCGAGCAATCTGGACGCAATACCATCACCGTAATTCACCCGCCGATGGAGTTGTCTGAGTGGCTTGCACAGCAAAGCGACGAGCTAAAAGTTACGCTACATCCTCGCGCCGAACATTCAATAAAAACACTGCCGTATAACCAGTCTGGGATCCGCTTTTTAGTGGGGCCTGAAGGTGGTTTTACCGATGAAGAACTCGACGCCACTGCTCAACAGCGGTTTGTTGATGTCCGTTTAGGCCCACGTGTACTTCGTACAGAAACCGCAGCGCTAACGGTACTGAGCGCACTACAGCTGCAATTTGGCGATTTAGCACTTTAAATACACCGAGCAACCCCCATATCATGGGTAAACTCAGCAAGCGCAATGGGAGCGTCTATGACGATTAAATTAGGGATCATTTCCGATCCAATCAGTGGCTTTAATATTAAAAAAGACACCGGGTTTGCCATGATGCTGGCGGCACAGCAGCGCGGCTATGAATTGTATTACATGGAAATGAATGACCTTTTCTTGTACCAAGGCGTTGCCAAAGCGACCGCATCAAAAGCGCAGGTATTTGACGATACTTCCCATTGGTATGAGCTAGCTGAGAAACAAGAAATCGACTTAGGCGATCTTGATGTTATTTTAATGCGTAAAGATCCGCCTTTTGACACTGAATATATTTACGCCACTTATATTCTTGAGCGCGCTGAACTTGCGGGATCGCTTGTGGTAAATAAACCACAAAGCCTGCGCGACGCCAATGAAAAGCTCTTTACTGCGTGGTTTAGCGAACATATTCCAGATACTTTGGTTACGCGTAATCAATCACAAATTCGCAAGTTTTTAGCTAAACATGGCGATATCATTCTCAAGCCTTTAGATGGGATGGGCGGCGCGTCTATTTTTAGAGTAAAACAAGATGACGCAAATATTGGTGTGATCTGCGAAACACTTACCGAGCATGGTTCTCGCTATGCGATGGCGCAAAACTATATTCCAGCCATTAAAGACGGTGATAAGCGCGTGTTAGTGGTAGACGGTGAAGTGATGCCATACTGCTTAGCTCGCATTCCACAAGGCGGTGAAACTCGTGGTAATCTCGCGGCAGGCGGCCGTGGTGAAGCAAGACCTATTAGCGAATCAGACCGGAAAATTGCCGAAGCCATTGCCCCAACGTTAAAGGCAAAAGGTCTGATATTCGTTGGCCTAGATATCATTGGCGATAAGCTCACCGAGATAAACGTCACCGCACCAACTTGTGTGAAAGAAATTGAAGCGGCATATGACATTTCAATTATGGATAAGTTTTATGATGCGATCGAGCGAAAACTCGACCATACTAAAAACTAACCATTAAGGGGGTCTGGTTATGAAATCACTCGCTAATCACTTTTTAGTGGCAATGCCCAGCATGGACGACCCTTTTTTCAATCATACGGTAACCTATCTTTGTGAGCACAGCGAAGATGGCGCGATGGGGTTGGTGGTAAACCACCCTATCGATATTACCGTGGGTGAATTGCTTGATCAAATTGATATAGATAATGATAAGTCTAGTCATGCGGCTAAGGTAAATATCTACGCTGGTGGGCCGGTTCACACCGATAGAGGCTTTGTATTACACACGCCGAAGTTTGGTTACGCCTCAAGCCAAGAACTTAGCTCTGAAATTATGATCACCACTTCCAAAGACGTCTTAGCCTCTTTAACATCGGCACACTCTCCTGAAGGGTTTATCATTACCTTGGGATATGCAGGCTGGGTTAGCGGCCAACTTGAGGAAGAACTCAAAGACAACACTTGGTTGGTTGTCGAGGCAGACCCCGAAATCATATTTAATACACCACCCGAAAAACGTTGGGAAAAAGCAGTGCAAATGCTTGGTATCGACGTTGCACAATTAAGCTCACAAGCAGGCCATGCTTAACTAGCCTGCCATTTTGAGCTTAGGTTAATAAACGAAGTACTTATGGAAAACAAAAAAGAAAAAGTTCCAAAAGGTAAACGTAGCGTCATCGGTTTTGACTTTGGCACTAAAAGTATCGGCTTGGCCATCGGCCAAGAAATCACCGCAACCGCATCAAGCCTAGGTGCTGTAAAGGCAAACGATGGCATTCCAAATTGGGATGACATTGCGGTATTCATTAACGAATGGCAACCTGATTTATTGGTGGTTGGCTTACCACTGAATATGGATGGTACTAATCAAGATTTAACATTCAGGGCAAAAAAGTTTGCCAACCGCCTGCATAACCACTTCCGGTTGCCGGTAGAAACGCAAGATGAGCGCTTGACGACAGCAGACGCCAGAGCACGCTTATTTGAACAAGGTGGCTATAAGAACCTTGCAAAAGGTAAGGTAGATGGCATGTCTGCTTGTATTATTCTCGAAAGCTACTTTGAAGCAATGTGGGAATAGCTAACTTAACTTTTGGGCCTGTTGAGCTTTATGGCTTTATTTTCTACCAAGTAAATTGATATTTTTACACGGCGTAGCTGCTGTAACGATAACACACCAAAATATCAATCTAGCGCCGTGACCTGTAATATCAAAAATTCAGAACTGGTATTAGAGGTACGGCTAACAGTAAAAGTCCATCATATTTAACGGACTCTCAACACTTTCAATCACCAACAGTAAGGCAATTCTTATTCCCCTAAACACTATGGTGAAATCGCCATTTTTGTACACCTAGCAAAGCAACTCTAGCCTCAAGTGGGCGAATAAATGATTAGCGGATCTCCTGTACGGGGTTTACGACTTGGTATTTATTCAAATCCGGTATTAACCCTGCTTGCTGATATGCGCTAGTGATCCGGCCTTGCTCACGTAACATTGCAAGGCCTTTTTGTAATGCAGCAAACGCTCGTTCCCCCTCAGGGTGAAGCCGAGACACCGCAAAATGTCTACTGTCGTTTAACAGCACTACAAGATGCTCATTAGCAATGAGCTCAACATCTTCCAATACAAAACGATTATCTAGTTTCGGCATAAGCGGCATCAACATAAAGTCGACCCAACCTTTGCTCACCATACGCGCTTGTGACATCCAATCGGGTTCAGCATGAAGCTGTTTAAGCGGAAGTGACTCCAAGGTTTGCCAGTCGGTCTGCCACTTTGGGTTGGATACCGAAGTTAACTGGGTGAGCCCTTGTTCCTCTTTTAGCTGCTTTACTTTTTGATTATCTATCCCGTGATAAATACCAGCAAAATACTGACCTTTTTGAATAACAGCCTCACTAATAAAAAGCAGCAAACCTTTATTTTCAAGGTCTGCCTTCCAATAACTATCAAAGTGAAGTAGTTGTTCCCCTTTTTCGAGCAAATTGGATTCACGAAAACTGACAAAACCTGGCGTAAAAATAAATGCTTTGTCAAAGCCTCCTTTTTGCAAAGCTTGCTGTGCTATTACCATATCGACAACATCACGGCGTAAATACTGGCCACTAAAATCGGTGATTTTTGTGACATCGCGTTCACCAACAAAACGTTGATAATCGGCTAGGACATCATCTCTAATAAACACATTAAGCGCTTCATTGGCATTAAGTACACCTGCAAAACTCAGCACAAAAGCGAAGAATAGATGGCTACGTTTAGTTCTTCGAATCCAACCCATCTACCGTAACCCCTTGTAGGAAGCCCGCACCTTTTTGTTCATTATTTTGCAGCTTGATCATCAGGCGCAAATCGTTTGGCGAGTCAGCATGATGTAGTGCGTCGGCATAGTTGATCCGCTGCTGCTTATAAAGCTCAAACAACGCTTGATCAAAGGTTTGCATGCCCATGTCTTTCGATTTTGCCATTGCCTCTTTAATTGAGCCAATATCGCCTTTTTTAATTAGCTCGGCAACGAGTGGGGAGTTAAGTAACACTTCAATAGCAGCTTCTCGCCCTTCTCCCTTTGAAGAAGGCACAAGTTGTTGCGCCACAATAGCGCGCAAGTTCAGCGCCAAATCGTATTTTAGTTTATCGTGCTTTTCTTTAGGGACTAAGTGCATGATACGGTCGATGGCCTGATTGGCATTATTGGCGTGCAAGGTTGCAACGCATAAATGCCCCGTTTCAGCAAAACTCAATGCATACTCCATGGTTTCTTGCGAGCGAATTTCACCAATTAAAATAACATCTGGCGCTTGGCGTAATGAGCTTTTTAAGGCTGATTCGAAACTGTCAGTATCAATGCCTACTTCACGCTGCGTAATGATACTTTTTTGGTGTTGATGTACAAACTCGATGGGATCTTCAATGGTCAAAATATGGCCACGTTGGTTACGATTACGATAGCCGAGCAGTGCTGCAAGCGAGGTCGATTTACCCGTGCCCGTACCACCCACAAATAACACCAAACCACGTTTGGACATGATCACATCAGTCAGTACCGACGGTAAACCTAGCTCATTGACATCTGGAATAGCGGTCACAATACGGCGAATAACCATGCCCGCACAATCCCGTTGCCAAAACGCTGAAACACGAAAACGCCCGATATCGTTAGCAATCGCAAAGTTACACTCTTTAGTGTCAAAGAATTCTTGCTTTTGCTTGTCGCTCATAATCGAGGTAACAAGATTTAGTGACTGCGCGGCATCCAATCTTTCTTCACTTAAAGCCCTTAGCTCTCCATCAATTTTGGCGCTCACAGCAAGCCCAGCCGAAACGAATAAGTCAGATGCCTGCTGATTGGCCATCGTTTGCAAAAACGGTTCTATATTCATCATTACACCACTACTTAATAGCCGCTATTAAACTGGTTTTTATCATGCGCTTTCGCACGCGCATCTTGCTGCGTGATCAAGCCACGGTTTAATAGGTTTGTAAGGCATTGATCCATAGTTTGCATACCGTGCATCCCCCCCGTTTGAATGGCTGAATACATCTGTGCAATCTTGTCTTCACGAATAAGATTACGAATAGCGGGGATCCCGAGCATGATTTCATGCGCAGCTATCCGCCCGCCGCCAACTTTTTTCACCAGTGTTTGTGAAATAACCGCTTGTAGCGACTCTGACAACATAGAACGCACCATGTCTTTTTCTTCACCTGGGAACACGTCCACAATACGGTCGATGGTTTTAGGTGCTGAGGTAGTATGCAAAGTACCAAATACTAAGTGACCTGTTTCCGCGGCAGTTAGCGCTAAGCGAATGGTCTCAAGATCACGTAATTCACCGACCAAAATAACGTCAGGGTCTTCACGAAGTGCGCTTCTCAGCGCCGCGTTAAAGCTATGCGTGTCTCTGTGTACTTCACGTTGGTTGATAAGACTTTGCTTGTTGTCGTGAACAAATTCAATCGGATCTTCGATGGTTAGAATATGGTGATGTTTGTTGTTATTAATATAATCCACCATCGCAGCCAGCGTGGTTGATTTACCAGATCCAGTTGGACCAGTTACCAACACCAAACCACGCGGGTTATCTGAGATTTTGGTAAAAATGTCTGGCGCCCCCAAATCATCTAAGCTCAGCACTTGATTTGGAATGGTACGGAACACCGCAGCAGGACCACGATTTGAATTAAACGCGTTAACACGAAAACGTGCCAGATTTGGCACTTCGAACGAGAAATCTACCTCAAGGTTTTGCTCATAGTCACGACGTTGATTATCATTCATAATATCGTAGATGAGGCTGCTGACGTCTTTTGCTTCTAACGGCGGGATATTCACCCGGCGTACGTCCCCGTCAACGCGGATCATAGGGGAAACACCTGAAGAAAGGTGTAGGTCAGATGCTTTGTGTTGAACACTAAAAGCTAATAATTCAGTAATATCCATTTATAACTCCACAATGAGCACTAGTACTATATGGTTACAATAGCAGAACGCTTAGATAACGCCTACGGCAGGATAGAAAAAGCCAAGCAAAACTGTCAATTCAGCGAAACAGTACAATTACTCGCGGTTTCTAAAACCAAACCTATCGCCGATATTGAGGCTGCTATTGCGGCAGGCCAAACCCAATTCGGTGAATCTTACGTACAAGAAGCGGTTGATAAAGTTACCTATTTTAAACAAAACAAAGCGCTTGAATGGCACTTTATTGGTCCAATCCAGTCCAATAAATCAAGATTAGTCGCCGAAAACTTCCATTGGGTACAAAGCGTGGATAGAGAGAAAATCGCACGCAGGCTAAATGAGCAAAGACCAACAAACTTAAAGCCACTCAAGGTACTGGTGCAGGTCAATATTAGCGGTGATGACAACAAATCAGGTTGTCATCCCGATGAGGTTGATACGCTTGCGCAGTTTATTAATGACTGTCGTCAATTGGAGCTTCGTGGCTTGATGACCATCACAGAGCAAACCGATGACAGACAAAAGCAATTGCAATATTTCCAGCAAATGCGCGCTTGCTTTGATAGACTAAAGGACCAATATCAACAGCTAGATACCTTATCGATGGGAATGAGTGGTGATTTAGACACTGCGATTGCAGCAGGTTCCACTATGGTTCGCATTGGTACTGATATTTTTGGCAAACGACAGTGAGGTGAATAACACAATGTCAAATAAGACAATTGCATTTATTGGAACAGGTAATATGAGCTATGCCATTATCGGTGGCATGATCAAAAGTGGCTTTGACGCGCAGTCCATTATTGCCACCAACCGCAATGCAGAAAAACTTGCCAAAGTCGCAGAGCAATTATCGGTAAGAACAACACAAGATAATCTAGAAGCAGTCGCGGCTGCCGACGTCATCGTCTTGTCTGTAAAACCACAGATGATGGCCGAGCTGTGTCAGACCTTTCAAGATGCAGATATTGATATTAGCAATAAACTGTTTATCTCTGTCGCCGCCGGTATTACCGTTGCACGACTGAAAGAAATGCTCGGCCAACCAGTAAAAATGGTGCGCTGTATGCCTAACACGCCATCGCTGCTCGGACGCGGTGTATCTGGCTTGTATGGCGTCGACATCAGCGATGATGAGAAAGACTATGTTGAGCAAGTATTTTCATCCACAGGTATTGCCCTATGGCTTGATGAAGAGTCAAAAATCAACGACGTGATCGCGGTAACGGGTTCGTCTCCAGCGTATTTCTTCTTATTTATGGAAGCCATTGAAGAAAAGGCTAAAGCCTTAGGTTTTAGTCCTGAGGAAGCCAGAAAGCTTGTGCAGCAAACTGCGCTAGGCGCGGCTGAAATGGCATTATCACAACCTGAAATTAGCATTGCTCAGCTACGCGCCAACGTTACCTCTAAAGGTGGCACAACCCACGCAGCCGTTGAGAATTTAAAAGCACAGCAATTACCAAAAACCGTAGCGGACGCGATGGATGCATGTATCGCGCGCGCTGAAGCAATGGAAAAAGAAATCTAAAGGTGACCAATGAATGCCATGCAATTTTTAGTCGGGATCGTATTTGATCTATTTTTAATGGTCGTATTACTACGATTCTGGTTGCAGCTTGTCAAAGCGGACTTTTATAACCCGCTAAGCCAAGCGGTTGTTAAAGCAACCTCTTTTGCCGTGAACCCGCTGAGAAAAATCATTCCGGGTGTGGGCGGTTTAGATCTTGCCTCTTTGGTGCTGGCATTCATTATTGGCTTTGCCAAAATGACGACGCTGATGGCGTTATTCGGTGGTTACTTTGACGCGTTAGGTGCGCTGGTTGGTGGGGCAATTACAGTAGTAAAAGAAGCATTTAGTCTGGTGTTCTGGATCCTTATTATTCGCGCCATCTTAAGTTGGGTAGCGCAAGGCTACAATCCAGTTGCCGCAGTGTTTGAGCAATTAACTGAGCCGATGCTAAGACCTATTCGTAAAGTAATCCCACCGTTAGGCGGACTGGACTTATCTATTTTAGTCCTAATTATCGGTATGCAATTTTTGCAAATTCTAATGATGGATTTACTGAGATAGGAGCGCCCCAATGAAACCATTTATTATTGCGTTAATGATGCTGCTTGCACCAAGCGTGTTCGCTCAAGATGAGCAAGGCGGTCAATTTAAAGACTTAGGTCCTTGGGAAGTGCATTATATCGCCTTCCCGTCTACCTTTGTTCAGCCTACAATTGCAAAAGCGTATGGCTTAATTCGTAGCGGCAAAAAAGCAATTGTGAATATCTCGGTTTTGGCCGACAAGCCAGGAAAACCCGCAGTTAAGGCACGCGTTGCAGGTAGCGCCAAAAACTTACTTGGTAAAACCGTACAGCTAGAGTTTAAAGAAGTCGTAGAAGGTGAGGCGATATACTACCTCGCCCAATTAGATTACGACAATGAAGATATTTTTCGTTTCGACATTGAGATCAGTGAAGGTAAGCAAAGCCGCAAACTCACGTTCTCACAAAAGTTTTATGTAGAGTAGAGAAAATATGGCAAATAAAGTGGTACTTGCCACGGGCAACCAAGGTAAAGTCAAAGAGCTTAGCGCGATGCTAAACCAGTATGACATTGAGGTATTACCGCAAAGTGATTTCGACGTGCCTGAGGTTGCAGAAACCGGCACGACCTTTGTGGAAAACGCTATTATCAAGGCGCGTCATGCTGCTAAGATTTCTGGCTTACCTGCCATTGCCGATGACTCAGGGCTTGAGGTAGACGCCTTAAACGGCGCTCCTGGAGTATATTCCGCGCGTTATGCAGGCGCAAACGCCGATGACCAAAAAAATATTGATCACTTACTCGCAGCGCTTGGTGAACAAATTGAGCGCAGCGCCCGTTTTTGGTGTGTTTTAGTTTATATGCGCCACGCTGACGACCCAACGCCGATTATTTGTCAGGCAAGTTGGGAAGGTGAAATCACCACAACACAACAAGGCCGAGAAGGGTTTGGATACGATCCAATCTTTAAGGTACAAGGTTTAGACTGTACATCAGCAGAGCTAACCAAGGAAGAAAAAAACGCAATCAGCCATAGAGGACAGGCACTTAAACAACTCGTCAGTCACTTTCAAGGCCTCGCGTGAAACTACCTCCATTAAGTCTTTATGTGCACGTACCTTGGTGCGTGCAAAAGTGTCCTTACTGTGATTTCAACAGCCATGGTAAAAAAGGCGATATTCCTGAAACGGAATATATTCAACATTTACTCCACGATATCAAAGCCGATCTTCACTATGTTCAGGGCCGTAAACTCAGTAGTATTTTTATTGGCGGTGGCACCCCTAGCCTGCTTTCAGGTGAAGCGTACCACTATTTGCTCACTGAAATCGAGGCGCTAATTGGTTTTGAGGATGACATTGAAGTCACTTTAGAAGCAAATCCAGGTACAGTTGAAACAGATCGTTTTAAACATTATGTCGAGGCTGGCATCAATCGTATTTCGATAGGTGTGCAAAGCTTACAACAGGAAAAGCTCACTCAACTTGGTCGTATTCATGGCGAGCAAGAAGCGCTAAACGCAGCACAAGAAGCCCATCAAGCAGGGTTAAACAGCTTTAATCTTGATTTGATGCATGGTCTTCCCAATCAATCTGTTAGCGATGCCTTAAGTGATTTAGAAAAAGCCATTGCAATGGCACCGCCACACCTTTCTTGGTATCAATTAACCATTGAACCAAATACGCAGTTTGCCTCTAAGCCTCCGGTTTTACCTGAGGATGAAACACTGTGGGACATCCAAGAACAAGGTCAGGCACTACTTGCGGAGCACGGCTACCAGCAATATGAGATCTCAGGCTATGCCAAAGCGGGATTTCAATGCCGACATAACTTGAATTATTGGCAATTTGGCGATTACCTCGGGATCGGCTGTGGGGCGCATGGCAAAATCACTTTGCCTGAGCAGCAACAGATCCTAAGAACCGTAAAGGTAAAGCATCCTCGCGGCTATATGGATCTGAGTAAACCCTATTTATATGAGCAGTGGCATGTTGCAAGCGATGACAGGCCATTTGAGTTTTTTATGAATGTATTCCGTTTAAAAACTGCCGCATCAAAACAACAGTTTATTGACTACACTGGCCTTGAACTTAGCGCTATTGCGACGCAAATTGCTGAGGCCGTAGATAAGGGTTTGATTGAGGAAACCAATGATTCATGGCTAGTGACAAATAAAGGCCACCGATACCTCAATGATCTGCTAGAGTTATTTGTTTAATATAGAAATTATGCGGGTAATATTCACTGCAACCCGCATGAAAACCGCCATTCGGCAACATATAATAAAAGGGTATAAAATGCGTAAATTAACCATTTTAGCAGCAGCGGTAAGCGTCGCGCTTTTTGCTGGCTGTCAACAAACCACACACGCTCCAGCACCAGCTCAAAAAGCTGAACAACAAGTCGTAAAAAGTGAAGTTGAAAAGGCGAACGCACTTTTTGAAGCGTCGTTTACCCGTGGCGTAATGCGTAGCCCAGTTTACCAAACTTATATGGGTATCAAACAAGACTACGACAAGTGGGATGACGGCAGCGAAGCGCGCCAACTTGAAGATCTTGAGCTGGCGAAACAAGACTTAGCTGCGCTTAATGAAATTGATCGCAGTAAGCTAGATGCCAATACGCAAGTGAGCTACGACTTATTCAAGCAAGGTCTTGAAAACACCATTGCAGACTTTAAATGGCGTTACCATTCTTATCCGGTAAATCAGATGTATGGTACACACTCAATGGTGCCTGCATTTTTAATCAACCAGCATCAAATTACCGATGTGAAAGATGCCAAAGCCTATATCTCACGTTTAAACGGCGTACCGGCTGTATTTGACCAGCTCATCGTTGACTTAAAAGCGCGTGCAGATAAAGGTATTATTGCACCGAAATTCGTTTTCCCTCACGTCATTGAGTCAAGTGAAAATATCATCAAAGGTGCGCCATTTGCAGCAGGTGACGACTCAACATTACTGGCGGATTTCAAACGCAAAGTAGCAACTCTTGAAATCAGTGAAGACGAGAAATCGGCGCTGGTAAAAGAAGCAACAGACGCGCTAACAACAGCAGTGAAACCTGCTTATAACAAGCTGATTGGTTACCTACATAAACTTGAGAAAAAAGCAGACAAGCGTGACGGTGCATGGAAATTCCCTAATGGCGAGAAATTTTATAATAACGCTCTAGCCCGCACGACAACCACAGCACTAAGCGCCGAAGAAATTCACGAAATCGGTTTATCTGAAGTGGCACGTATTCATGACGAAATGCGAGCAATCAAAGAAAAAGTGGGCTTCAAAGGCGATTTAAAAGCCTTTATGGAGTTTATGAGAACCGACAAGCAGTTCTACCTTCCAAATACAGAAGCGGGTAAGGCACAATATTTGGCCGAAGCGAAAGCGATGATCGATAATATGAAGTCACGCTTGGATGAGTTGTTTATCGTTAAGCCAAAAGCAGACATGATAGTAAAACGCGTAGAGGCATTCCGCGAAAAATCAGCCGGTAAAGCTTTCTACCAGCAACCCGCACCTGACGGCTCACGTCCAGGTGTTTACTATGCAAACCTTTACGATATGGAAGCCATGCCGACTTACCAAATGGAAGCCTTGGCTTATCATGAAGGTATTCCTGGTCACCACATGCAGATCGCGATTGCTCAAGAGCTAGAAGATATGCCTAAATTCCGTAAGTTTGGTGGCTACACTGCATACATCGAAGGTTGGGGCTTATATTCTGAGCTTGTACCAAAAGAAATGGGTTTATACGAAGACCCCTATTCAGATTTTGGTCGCTTAGCGATGGAATTATGGCGTGCGTGCCGCTTAGTGGTAGATACGGGGATCCACACAATGAAGTGGACACGTCAAGAAGGTATTGATTACTACGTAAACAACACACCCAACGCTAAGTCAGACGCTGTGAAGATGGTAGAGCGCCATATTGTTATGCCTTCACAGGCGACAGCATACAAAGTGGGGATGTTGAAGATCCTAGAACTTCGCGAAGCCGCTAAAAAAGAGCTGGGTGATAAGTTTGATATTCGTGAGTTCCACGACGTCGTACTGAAAAATGGCCCGGTTCCACTAAACGTGCTTGAATCATTTGTTAATGAGTGGGTAGCGAGCAAAAAAGGCTAACTCCTACTATCAATATACTTAATGAAAACCAGCATGCTCAATCATGCTGGTTTTTTATTTCACTTGCATAAGCTGTATCTAGAGAAGCAAATTGGTCTCAGAAATAATGGCCGCTAGAGAGCGAGTTGTTATTCCGCCCTCAGGTTACTCTTCTGTAAAATTAAATTCTGTTCCGGTTAAAATAATATGCAAGCAGGCACCGCCATGCGCTGGGCTTTGCATTTTGATTTCACCCTTCAGCTTCTGCGTTACTAAGTTATACACAATGCTCAAGCCCAGTCCTGTACCACCCGAAAAACGCTTTGAAGTAACAAAAGGTTCAAAAATGGCAGGTAATAGCTCTTTATCTATTCCCGCGCCGTCATCTTTAAAATAAAAATGGATATAGTCATTAATTAACACGGTAGATACCACAATATTGAGCTTTTGCCCGTCAATCTTGGCATGCTTGATACAATTATTAATACTGTAACCAACAACTTGACTAAACACGGATGGGTAACTGTTCAACACTAAATTGTCTGGGATTTCGAGCTCAATGGCATACTCATCATGGTTTAACTCTGATTGGTAGCAATCAAAGACATTTTTAACCAAATGCTTAAGGTTGAAAGAGCTTTTTTCTTCAAACTCTCGATTCACGGCCACTAGCTTAAAGTCATCAACCAGCGAAGCTGTACGATGCAGATTATTTTCTAATAAATATAACGCTGCTTCTGCCTCAGTAATTAGTGTCGTCAAGGTTTGACGCTGTAACTTACCAAGTTCAAGTTGCGATTTTAGTGTCGCGACTTGCTCTTTTAAATGTGATTGGCTGGTAATAGCAACACCAAGCGGCGTATTTAACTCATGAGCAAAGCCACTTACCATATTTCCTAAGCTCGCCATTTTGGCTTCTTCGATTAAGCGTTGCTGTGCTGCGCTTAGGCGCGCAAGCAAAGTTTCAATAAATGCTAATAGGTCATCGAGTTGATGAGCAATTTGTGCAATCTCATCATTACCGTCAATATTCACCCTTAAGCTGAAGTCTTCAAGCTTAGCGACTTTTACGAGTACTTTATTAATAGCCAGTATATGCCGTGTGACTTTACTATTTTGATAGTTTAGTAAGATAAGCACAGCAATATTCATCAGTACAATTAAAATAAGACCATATAAAATGATACTTTCTTTACGTTCTTGTGTTACGGCTTGGGTACGGATTGATACCAGTTCAAACTGGCTTCTTAATTTTTGCTTCTCGGTGAATAGCTCCGCACGTACGCCTTCACCATCGTGCAAACCTAGCTTTCTCAAAATAGTAACATAGCTTGCAAAACCCGCTTCATAGCGTTTAAGCAAGTTGCTTATCTCTTCACTAAGCGCACTATCTTTGATTAGTTGCTCAGCATACATAACGAGTTGCTCATGCTGCTGCAGATAACTTAAGTCAGCTCTTAATAAAAAGTCTTTTTCTCGACGCCTTAATTCCAATATGGCAATTTCCAACTGAGGTATAGCCTTACCTGAAATTCGATCCTGCAAGGCATGGGCGCTACGTCTAAACTCCCCATAAATACCTGCATTTTCGTCATAGCCGAGCTGCTCATGCAAACGAATAAGTTCATCCAATTTACCAAAGTAGGCTTTTGACAGTTCATCGAGTTGTAATAGCAAAGGCAACAAGGCCGCTTCATTGGCCATAGAGTTAAGTAAGTTACTAAAGCTATCTTGATAGCTGTACTTTAATTGTGGGATGGCAGAAACATCATCTTTTTGCGCCCTAATAAGAATATGCTCTTCTTGATCCATAGTTCGTTGTAGAGCGGTTTGCAGCTGAGTAAGTTGTGCGGTAAGGCGGGCACTACGACTCACTTCGTAATACAAAAACCAGCTGACAAAAATGATCACAATCGCAGAAGTCAATGCGGCGATTTTGAAAAATAGAACTGACTGCTTTAGCTGCACGGCACATTCTCACTTAATTGATACTCTGTAAGCTTAGTATAGTTCTAATGGGTTTCCTGATTTGTTTCCAAAATCTCACTTTCTCTTTGTTGTCGTGGTGATAGGTTTTTATCGTAATACATGCTGTGATCGGCTCGCGCCATGAGACCTGAGACACTATCTTGGTTTGCTGTAGGAAAAGCGTAACCAATACTCACCGATATTTGAATAATGTGTCTATCAACTTGTAGCGGTTGCTTTTCAACCTGTTCCTTAATATTTTTTATAATTGAGTTAACCAAAGCGTCCTCTGATACTCTGTGCAAAATAATAACAAACTCGTCCCCCCCTAAACGTGCGATAAAATCGTACACTCGCACTGAGTTCATCAAAATTGACGAGACATGGAGTAACAGTTTATCTCCCACTTCATGACCAAACTTATCATTAACTTGCTTAAAATTATTTAGATCTAAGTTAAGCAGTACAAATGACGGTTGCTCTGAACGACCAAGTAGCGTGTTGAGTTGCCTAATCGCATAGCGACGGTTGGGTAACTTAGTTAAATCATCTTGCAGCGAGGCTGTATGTGCTAAGTGATACGCTCGATAGAGTACTAATAACGAGAGAAACAATATCGATGCAACAGCCGTAACCAAAATCTGTGCTTGTTGCCTTGCCTTTGCATAAGTGCTCTCATCAATTTGATAATCAGCCGCAAGCTGCCATTCACCAGACGGTAAATTGATTGGAATGACTAAATCTGGTGTTCCAAACAAGGTGGCACTGCCATAAAAGACATCCCCCTTTTCACCTAGCCCATCTCGACCTCGGATCGCTACATTAGCGCTGTCCAACTCGTTAATACCGCTGTACTCAAGCAGTTTCTGATAGTCTAGAACCACACTAATGGCACCCCAGTAGTTTTCGTTCCTCGGATAATCTGAAAACACAGGAAACCTCGCTATCAAAGCTTCACCGCCCTGCACTAGCTGTAATGGACCCGCGATAAATACCTTTTGAGAGGTTCTGGCAATTTCAACGGTGCGAAATTGTTCAGGGTTAGTGCGAAAGTCAAAACCGATAGCCGCTCGATTCCCTTCTGCTGGATGGACATGACTAATGATATTATTTGGTGCAAGACCAACATGACGAATAAGTGTCGATTTTTCAACGGCTTTAGCAACCACATGAGACCAATGCTCAATTGTAAAGTCAGGATCGATAGTAACAAAGGTCGCTAAACTCTCAGCCAGATAGGTGTCCATAAATATGGCGTTTTCAACTTTGGCGCGGACGAGTGAAATGTTAGACCTAACAGTTTCTATTCTTTCACTTACTTCCTGAACCACAATAGAATGAGAAATAAGCTTTACCGCGTAGAAAGTCAAACTCCAGAACACGATGATAAACAACGATAACAGCACTATGGTTTGCTTTTCTACGGTTACCTTCATTGCCTCTCTTGCCAGCTAGAGTTTGAACACACAGTCTTACAATAAACCAGATTGGTTACAAAAGCATAGGCAAAAACTCAAAAATCGCTAATTTTACGTCAAGTCCATAAAAAGGGGTGCCTTGCTGGGCTACACTAAAACCTCATGTTCGCGCAGTTCACTTTGTGCTACTTTGACAGCTAATATGCCTAGCGCTTAGTTGGGTTCATGACTACTAATGTACGGCAAGCTGAGAAGTTCATTGCATGAATGTCAAAAATGAACTTGCTCAACACTCACGCTACCCTATCTAGAAATTAGAGACATCGGGCCCGCTATTAAACTATATATTCCCCAGTGTAGTAATTTAGTCCGCGCCGCTGGATGTGCTAATAACCTTAGTGCATGTCGATAACTGTGGTGTTTGATGTTTCTTTTTGCTAAATCACACAAGTGTGCACCAATGTATTTTTCTGCCATTTTTGCAGAATGATCAGCTACCTTACCAATATGGATATCTGTAAACAGTCTTTCAGCAAAAGGACAAATTGTGCTTGGTGGCGCTTTATCACAAGCACTATCAGTAACCCCAATATAGTAAAAGCTTTCTATTGCAGGGGTATATACGATTGTTGAGTTTAACGCTACTTGAACATACAAACTTTGGTCTTCACCCATCCACTCCCCCTCAGGAAAGCCGTCTAAACTAGTGAAGATACGCTTATCTAGAACAATACTTGATGCGGTAAAAGGCAAATCACCGTTTGCAGCAATTTCAAAATAATTATTCATTATATAACCTTCTGGCTCCCAGCAGGTTAGCGCTATCTTTGCATCAATGTATTTCTGCTTATCTAACACTTTTTGATAACGAGTCGCATAAAGACCACCTTCGGGGAAGCGCTGGATCAACTGGCTAACCTTGGTTAAGAAAAATGGCGACCACTCATCGTCTGCATCTAGAAACGCAACATAGTCACTTTTAGCGTGTTTAACACCATTGTTTCTTGCGCTAGACACCCCTTGATTAGCTTGTTGAATGACACGTAAATTCTCTAAATTCAGTGCGTTCACCTTGTCCACACTGTCATCTGTAGACCCATCATCAACAACGATTATCTCAGCTGCTTGAAACTTTTGGGATACTACGCTCTTAAGCGCACGCTCAATGCAGTCACTTTTGTTATATAGCGGAATAATTACGGAGAACTGTACTTTGCTCATGAGTTTCACTCCAGTTAGAAATTGATAAAGAAACGGCTTGTTGAAGAGGTAGCTTAGGTTGGGTGAAACCATACCTTAACCCGTTGGTAATGCGGTTATGAACATCGGCAACACTAAAATTGTCAGCATCAAAGCGATTATCAGTACTCGTTGCAGTTTCAAGGCACCACTGAGCACACTTATTGTGATACTCGAGACTAAGATAAGGAGTCTCCATCATGTAGGCATAAATAAGTGCGTGCAAACGCATTCCAACAATGGCCTTAAACATCGACATGCATTTCAACATTGCAAAGGGGTTGGCGACATAACTGATCCGCTGTACTTCAACCCAACTGGGCAATGCGGAAACAATTTTGTCATGTACGAGCTTATCGCTAATAAGTGGCTGATCGTTAAGCTCGATTAGATAAACTTTCTCTTTCGTACTCTCCCAAATTGCTGTAATTAGCTTTGCAGCTTTTTCAACTCTTTGCTCCTCAGCATGTGTATTGACCTCACCAAAAGGATTAATCACTTTGGGGCAAAAGTTAAAAGCAATACCTTGTCTGGCCACTGGACTGAATTTGCCGCTAAAGTGATGTAGCAATGAGGGAGCAAGGTCAAACGTTTGTCTGATGTTAGCTTGGGGCGCTAAAGCTGTTGCGATCTCAAAGCTTTGCTTATCTCTGACTGTAATTAGCCCGCACTCATTTAATAACTTTTTACATTGCTTTTCAGCGCGAATATCACGAAACCCCTCTATGCCAACACCCAAAGCCATCGAGTTTCTCGCTCCAGCTAAAGCAAGCATATGGCGCTTTTGCGCAATGTCTCGACTACTATGGAGCACTGAACCACCGCCAAATATAACTGCTTTTGATTGCAACGCACGCTGATAATGTTTGATACGCTGATGCCCACGAAACTGACTTAAGGTTTGCCCGGTACAGCCAAGCTCTTTCAAAATTGGGTTTTCGATGGGAGCATTTACTGCAACATTTGTACTACCTAAAAACGTCTTGGCGCCCAAAATAGTCGCTTGCATGAGTGCATCATCGCCACTGTTCCTCATGCCGTAATAACCAACCAAGTATGCGTCAAAGTGATTAATCATATTGTGTAGCTTCCACTTAAATAAAAAGATGTGTTTACTACAGCAGTTAACATGCCAAAGTTTAAGTTATTGATTTAAAACAAATATTATTTTATCACTTCAACTTATTCGCAGATTGCATCGCATATTAAAATGAAAACTGGGTGCTTTTCAGAGCAACCCAGTTTAACTTTAACGTTTTTGCTGATATATGTAGTGAGGTAAGTAGAGCCGTTGTTTTACACCAGCCGACACATTAAGTAGCCACGATTCTGACAAGTTAGAGTCAAGAGAGTCTCGGCGACAACAAGGAAAAATTTTTGCTACTTGCTTGTTCTAAGAAAGAAACTTGTAGCAGCGCTGTCGCGAGTCTTACTCCCTCTAAACAATTACATATCAAAGTGGATTGATATTAATAAGCCCCTCTAGCGCCCAAAACACAAGGGACTGTTTTGAGAATAATTTTAATATCTTGCGAAAGGCTCTGGTTTTCTATGTAAAGCTTGTCTAACATAACTTGTTGTTGAAATGTCGTGTCAGCGCGCCCAGTTACTTGCCATAAACCAGTTAGTCCTTGTTCACAGTTCAATCGTCCAAGCTCATTTACCTGATAAGCATTCACCTCTTTCTCAAGGGCTGGCCGAGGTCCGATCAAAAGCATATCACCACAAACAACATTGAAAAGCTGAGGTAACTCATCAATTGAATATTTGCGAATAAAGCGTCCCACAATCGTGATCCTAGGATCATTACGAAACTTAGCGCATACGCCTTCTCTGTTACTTTCACTTGGGTCTGGCGCACTGAATTTAGGATCATCGGCAGTGTACATAGAGCGAAATTTATACATTGTAAAACGGCGCCCTAATTTTCCAACTCTAACCTGTTTATAAACACAAGGTCCTTTACTTTCGATCTTAATAAGCATCATTACCAACAGTAATAGAGGAGATATAATAAGGAGACCAACACCAGCGAGAAGCCTTTGAAGCATAACAGGGAGTCCATGATGACGACCGTCAGGGTTATCACTTGAAGGTGTTGCTGCAAATGTCATGTTACTAGATAATTTTTTAGTAGTGTTCATGATTAAAGCCCTCTCAATGCTTGATTAAGAATGTAAACTCGGAATAAAAAGGTAGGGTTACCGATAACGTAGCGATGGAACTTAGTTTTGGGTTCTTGTATCAAACGCCAAACCCACTCCAGACCTATTTCACGCATCCAAAGTGGTGCTCTTGGCACGTTACCCGAGAAAAAATCGAAAAGCCCACCAACAGCTAACGCACAATTGGCATTTATTTTATGTTTGTTTTGGTCAATCCAGAGCTCTTGTCGTGGTGATCCTAATGCAACTAGCACAATGTCAGCTTGACTCTCATTAATTTGCTTAATTACCGCGTCGTCATCACTAAAATAACCATGATGTGCCCCCGCCACTTTTAGTTTGGGATAGGACTGCATCAAGAGTTTCGCTGCTTTGTTTGCAACGCCAGGCTTAGCACCTAATAGAAATAGCGACTGCCCAGATTTCTCCATCTGCTCACAAAGGATAGGTAACATATCAGTGCCGTTGCAGTTGTCAGCGAGTTGAACACCAACCTTTTTCACCGCTAAACGCATGCCTGAACCATCAATGAAATTCCGGTTACTTTTTCTTAGTACAGAAAATAATGCATCATCATCGGCGGCAAGATTGATAGAGTTTGCGTTAATAAAATAAGCGCTTCGACAGACCTGTAAATTCGAAGCGCTAAGCACCCAAGTTACAGCCTCTTCCATCTGGCAGTTACTAAACTGAATACCAAAAACTGAGCGAGCATCGCACTGCTTTGCTTTACTCGAATAAAATAAACGGCAGAAGAAAATTCTTACAACCATGGTCAGATCAGCTTGCCACCCTTGCTGTGCTTGCTTTTGAAGCAGTGATTTTGGGTCTTCCACCTTTAAGCCTGTTAGGCTATGAAGTTGAAGGTAGTCAAATAACCCTGGTTGAGGAAATGGCGATTTGAAGTTGTCGATTTTTGGTATAGATATGTTATCTCGCACCAGTGGATTTCCAACGAAACCAATCTCTCCTTTTAAAACATTGAACAACACTGCGCTATCAACAAAAAAACCTTTTTTCCACTGGTATAACTCGACTCTACATCCACTGATATCAATCCAAGATTTTTTCTCTATCGGAGCCTTCAGCAGCAGTATTGAAAGTAAAAAATTTACGCTGTAGATTGGCAGTAATAAAATCAAAAAAATAGCCGCGATAAGTAGCGATGTATATCTTGATACTGCTGCATTTGATATTTTCTGCTCAAAATTTGACTCTCTCATAAATCACCTCGACTCCAGTTTCCTTACCTAGCTTTTGCTACTACCGTGCCAAAAATGCAAATCATTGTTTTAGTTGAAAATATGAGAATAAAATGAAGTTAACAGTCGCAAAATGCAAAGTAAATTCCGAATTAGAAAATGAATTTAGAAAAGATTAAAAATAAAAAAAGACCTAAAGGTCTCATGAAAAAACTTTATATTCTGAAATTACTCTGTTAAACAATATTGGGATTCGCTCTTGTACCTTTTTCAATTTTTTAGCCATCTCAGACTTTTTATTTAAATTACAACGCAGCATTAATTTTGAAAATTTAAAAACAATTCGATGAAAGAGGATATCGAGGAAAGAACTTTTCATTGGGCCATAATTAAAATGTCTTATATAATCTTCACACTGTTCACTTCTTGTGTTATTCCACTTTTCATTAATAACTTCTAACCCATCACAGCCTTTTGCAAAGTGAATTACATGGCCGTTTTCTCCCCAGCCCACGGTATCTATGTCTGAAACAGGTTCATGGATTGCGTTGATGATTTGATCTAGCCACGCAATAGACTCAGAACATGATTTCATTAACATCACCCCGGAGTTTAGCTTGCCACTATATCCATTCGCCATAAACAAAAATTTATCTGGCTTTACCAGGCTTATAAGCTCAGGACAAGCATTTTGAATGTAGGCGTCGGCGTCAACAAACAAAACATATTGGTACCCGCCCATCAATGCTGCGCGTAATAAGTACAACTTGAGCCAACAACATTCAGCACCAAGATTTGTCACCCACGGTTTTTCAACTACGATATATTCGTACCCCATTTTTTCTGCATATCTGCGCTGACTTTCAAGGTGACGGCGATATCTAATTTGGTACCCGTTCAGCGCTATGCTGAATATAAGTGTATTATTTTTGCTTGTCATAAAGCCTCCTGTTTATTGCTTTATTGTAAAATGCAGTGCAAATACCGCTCCAGCAATTAAGCCTTAGCAACACCAAGCTAAAATAAAAACTATAACCATATGATTTTTATTAAAAACAAAAGTTCGCACTCCTCCTCACTCACAAAGTTTCTTTTCTTTAGAGCGATAAACTGAGCGCTTTAACCACTTATTTTAAATATATCATCAATCTGCAAGTCAGACTGCACTGCAAAATGCAAAAAACGTCGGCTCCTTCCCCAAGATAAATTATAAACCAATGATAAATAATGATTTATAAAGTTGGCATAGAAACTGACTAAAGTATTTCAACCGAACTTCAGCCCTTGGAGGCAACCATGAAAAACATTTCAAAGTTAACATGCTCATTTTTTGCGCTAAGCGCCATAGTCTCTAACGCATTGGCAGTTGAAAAGCTGGGTTCAAACTATGTTTGGCAATTCAACTCTGGCCAACCTTGGCCTCTGGGTTACAATCAAGCGACAGGAAAACCTGACCAACTAACATACGCCAGAGGGGAATATACGCCTGAATTTTTTAAACGGATCGCAAACGCTCTACCAGAAAGTCGAGTGAACGAAGCGTTTATAACCGGAGATCAAGGCTCAACAATACACTTGACTGAGGATGCAGAGGTCTTCATCACATTTATCCATGAGGGTGCGGGTTATAAAAACTCTTTTGGTTACTTTACGTTCGATCCCGAAAACCCTCCTCAAACACCAGAAGAAGTGCAAGAGAAGATTGTTTTTCCAAATTTGAGCTACCCCCACTTAACTAACGGGCATCGTGTGAGCATTGGAGAGTTCCCAGCTGGAACTAGTATCGGCTTCTTTATTGCAGCTAATGGATTTTGGTACTACACAGGGGTTAAGCCCTTCAAAGTTCCCTATTACTACTCATTGTCTCATCTCAATCCAGAATCTGATGAATCACTCAAACAGCACTGTGTATTACTCCACGACGAAGAGCAAAATGAAGTGGTGATCGGATTTGAAGACTTACCACGAACTTGGGGAGATAATGATTTCAACGATGCCCTGTTCAGCGTTAAAAGTTCACCAGAAACCGCCATTTCAGCCTCAAATTTAAACACAATGCCTGAATCAGATGATAGCGATGCTGATGGCGTACCCGACGACCAGGACGAGTTTCCAAATGATCATACCCGGGTGAGCAGTCAATACTTCCCTTCACAAGATGGGGTAGCAACCTTTGCTTTTGAAGACAACTGGCCTTATCGCGGTGACCATGATCTCAACGATTTAGTAGTAAAGCAGCGGATCAGAATTACGTTCGACAACAATAACCAAGTCAGCGGTTTTGTTTTAAATGGTTTTATCACGGCACGAGGTGCGGCAAATAATAACGGCTTTGGCCTCAGAATTATGGATAGCGAACCTGGCTTGATTGGTGATGCGAGTATCAAAATCAACGACAAAAGCTATGAAAAGCAGGCTGAAGAATATCAAACCAATGCCGTAATCACGCTATGGCGTAACACCCAAGCGTTTACCACAACAGGCCAAGCAGGTAGTTGTTCACATTTCAACACAGTGACGAACTGCGACTATTTCGCCCCGGTGCCTTTTACTCTAGATGTCAAGTTTGAGTACAGCATTCCAACTTTGACAGTGGCGGACTTTGACTTTTTCCTTTTCCGCACATGGGACCGCTCTCTTGAGGTGCACATGGCGGATTACCCACCAACGGATCTGTTCGATGACAGTCGACTTGGTAAAAAAGATGATACATCGGATGCACAGAATGGCCGTTATTTCAGGACTGCAGATAACCTCTCTTGGGCACTAATGATAGGTGAAGATTGGAATTATCCAAGAGAGTATATCGACGTCGTATGGGCTTATCCTGATTATGAAAAGTGGGTAGAAAGTAACGGTGAAGAAGCGCAAGACTGGTATCTCACCAATGAAAGAACAACGCATACATACAGCGAACAATAACCGGAGGCAATTATGAATACATATAATCAATATTCAATATTAATCACATTACTGAGCGTAGCCTTGTTGGGATGTGGCCAAAGTGAGCGTGAAGCCGACACAAACGAAATGACCAAACATACCTCAAAGGTGGTAACTAACAGCTTTGAACCTGATCCAGTACTACTTAGTTCAACGGCCGCGACATCAAAGCAGTTACATGTCAAACCTGAGTTTACCTTTAAGACGAGTAGTATTGTTAAGCTTGACCTAAGCGGAAATGATGTGTTCGGAGCTTCGTTAGCATCAAAAGCCGTGAAGGTCTATGCATTAAAAGACCAAATAAGCCAGTACAACGAACAAGCCAACACGCAAAAGTCACTACTCGCGACGACTCGGTTCGATACTTCAGGGCAATTAGGGCTAGACTTAGATATCCCATCGCACTTTAAAACCCTACTGATCAGTGTTGACGGGATGTTAGAAGAAAACCATTTAATAGTGCCGATTGAAACCGGGGTCAATGTAACCCATCAGTTTAACTAACCTGAGGTTTGGATAAGGAATTAATTATCGGAAGCTCAGGCCCAATAGCACTTTGCAACTCTACTCTTATTGGTTTCCCCCACAGCTATCTATAATCCTATAGGTAGCTTTTTTCAATTTCAGCTTAGCAAATCAAAATAAAGTACAAATAAACAGCACTTACTTTTGATTTGCTGGGCTTAGAGCTGCTATATATAAGTTATGGGAAATTTAAGGTCGTAAAGGAAAAATGGAAACATTGCATAATGTGACTCTACTATTTGTCGATGATGAACCTCTCATTCTCCGCTCTTTAGTTCGAGCACTGAAAAATGAGCCCTATCACGTTCTCACTGCGAATAGCGGTGAGGAAGGTCTTGAGCTGCTAAAAGAGCATCCTATAGATGTGGTTATCTCAGATAAAATGATGCCCAATATGTCAGGGATCGAGTTTCTCGGAGAAGTCGCCGAGCAGTATCCCGATACACTGCGGATCATGCTGACTGCCTTCACAGACTTAGAGGGCTTAATTCATGCAATCAATCAGGGAAAAGTTTGGGGTTATTTGCAAAAGCCATTTGAAATAGACAGCATCAAATTAACCATAGAACAGGCGCTGCAAACTAAGATGCTAATCGCCGAAAGAAACATGTTGCGCTCAAGTTTAGCGCGCTATAAAAATGAGTACCGAGCTAAGTTTTATCGCTTTGTCGGGGATTCAGTCGCAATGCAAACTGTCTATAGAGCGATAGAAAAAGCAGGCCCTAGCAGAGCAAATGTATTTATCACAGGCTCAAGTGGTACTGGCAAAGAGTTGGCAGCAGAGGCAATCCATAATTCCAGCGAGCGGAGCAGTAAACCTTTTATTTGTTTGAATTGTGCCGCTATACCGAAAGATCTGATGGAGTCAGAAATCTTTGGTCATATCAAGGGAGCTTTTTCAGGGGCGATAGCAAATCGAGAAGGCGCAGCGTCCGAAGCCGATGGTGGCACTTTATTTCTAGACGAGTTAGGCGAGATGGATATTGCCCTACAAGCCAAAATTTTAAGGTTTGTTCAAACTGGTACTTTTCAAAAAGTCGGAAGTGCAAAAACGGAAAAAGTGGACGTTAGGTTTGTGTGCGCCACCAACCGAGATCCGCATCAAGCGATTGCTGATAATTACCTGCGTGAGGATTTATTCTATCGGTTAAATGTTATCTCTATTGATATGCCCCCCTTACATGATAGAGGTAGAGATGTACTGTTGTTGGCTAAGCATTTTTTACAACAGTTTAGTGAGCTAGAAAATAAAATTTTTGTCGGGTTTTCCGATAGCGCAGAACAGCTTATTCTACAATTTGATTGGCCAGGCAATGTGCGCCAACTCGAAAACTTTATACATAGTATTGTCGTGATGTCTGACGGTCCATTGATTGATTATGATGTTATTCAGGCCCACCTACCCTCTGATTTATCAATTCCAGTAAAACCTAAAGGTGAAGAGCAGCCTAAACAGGTCACAAAAGCTCCTCAAGACCAACTGACTCACATAAAGCAACGAGATGATAAAAAAGTTGCACCACTGGCTGAGGTAGAGCGTGTTGCCATAGAGCAGGCATTGCTCGTATGTGATGACAATGTAGTAAAAGCAGCGAGTCTACTGGAAGTCAGCCCTTCCACCTTATATAGAAAGATCCAACAATGGTCAGAAGCGACTTCATAGCGCTAATTCTGTATATGTAAAATGAATTGCACTTTGCAAAATATCGAATTTGCAAAGTGCAATTTGCTCTCCAGCAGGCTTTATCACGCTTAGGAAAAAATAAAAAAGCCATAAAAATCATAACCATAAATAAAAACATTATTTAGCCTCTGTTTGGCATGCTTCTTGGAACTGTATAAATATCATTTCTAAAGGCTGACAGTTATGAGCAACCAAACAAGTACATCAACCATACTCGTATCCAACACCTCGTATTTGGTTGGTGCTGAAATCGTTGCTAAAGGTTCTCGGCTTTTTAGTATTATGGCAATGGCGGTTTATTTCACCCCCACTGAGTATGGTGCAGTGATGTTAGCGCTAACCATTCATGAGGTACTTCGTTTACTTCTTAGGTCTGGCGCTGGCGTTCAGATCATTCGCGCTTCCGATGAAGCACTACCTTTATTCCTAGGAAATGGCTTGTTAATACAGTGGCTAATTTGCAGCTTCCTGTGCCTTATTCAAATCGTAATAGGATGGAGTGCGCAATGGGTCTTTCCGGAGCACGACATTTTTGCTTTGGTTGCCTTAATGGCACTCACCTATCTTGCTTTTCCAGCAGTAAGCACACGTGTTTTTCTTTTGCAACGTAGTAACAGAATGGGCTTATTCAGCTTGATAAGTAGCATTTGCATTATCGTCGAAAACATTACTATCGCGATCGCACTGTACTTTGATGCGCATATGATGGCTATTGTTATAGCCAAATGGTGTTTTGCCCTACTGTGGTTTATTTGTTTTTCTCTGGTACCAAGCGTCTCGCACAAATTGAGTTATCACAAAGATACGTTTTGTTTGTTACTTAAGTCTTCATCACAACTCGCTATCAGTGAGATTTTGCGGTCATTGAGAATAAATATGGATACCTTTATCGCTGCACGGCTATTAACACCAGAGCTATTTGGGATCTACAGCTTTGCAAAGAGCGCAGGGATCGGACTGGCTATGTCTATAAGTCAAGCATACACCAGTGCACTGTACCCAATAATATGTCGCCGCACACTGAAAAATAGTAACAGCCACAAGATTATTTTTATTACAACATTTGCAGTGTCGTCCATATTCATGCTTCAAGCATTAGCTGTACCTGTATATGTACCAATTTTATTTTCATCACAATGGCAAAGTAGTTTTGATACCACATCGTTACTGTGTCTTGTTGCTGTAAGCTCAGTATGGGTCGATACCTACACCACATTTTTAAGAAGCGAAGCACAATACAAACGAGATTGCCACTGTTGTGGATACTCACTATTCGTGTCACTACTTAGTATTGCGATTGTCATGCCCAATTCACCCACTCAACTTGCTGCAACCTTGTTAACTGGCAGTGTAGTTTGGTTACTATTTCCTTTAGCTGATATCACATCAAGATATCTACAGCCTAACCCAGCTTAAAACCTTACCGGAGATTTCTATGAAAAGTTCAAAAAAGAAAGCATGCCCAAAAGTAAGCGTTATCATTCCTATGTTCAATGTTGAAAAGTACATTGACGAGTGTATTTGCTCTGTTTTAAATCAGACATTCAAGAACTTTGAGGTTATTTGCGTCGATGATGGCTGTACTGACAATACGTTAAACTACTTAAAAGACTACAAAGACTCGCGTATTCAGATAGTACGCCAACAAAACAGAGGCTTATCAGGCGCTAGAAATACAGGTATAAGGGTTGCAAAGGGAAAATACATCGCCTTTCTTGATGCTGACGATTTTTGGGATCATAGAAAGCTTGAAAAGCACGTACGTCATTTAGATCGAGACTTCGATCTTGGTGTCAGTTACTCTTCTTCTTTATTCGTTGACGAGCAAAGTGCCCTTTTAGGCATTGGTCAGTTTCCCTCGCTAAAAAATATTAGTGCCAAAACGATATTGTGCAGAAACCCCATTGGAAATGGCTCTGCACCAGTCATTCGTAAGGATGTATTAGAGCAAATCGCATTCAATGACGGCACTAAAAGTTGGCGTCAGTATTTCGATGAGAGCTTAAAGCAGTCGGAAGATATCGAGACATGGCTACGAATTGCACTCAACACACAGTGGAAATTTGAGGGAATTAAAGAGCCGCTGACTTTCTATCGAGTAAATGCGTCTGGATTATCAGCTAATCTAACTAAGCAATTTGCTAGTTGGCAATATGCGATTGAAAAAAATAGTCAAAAGCACCCTTCATTCTTTAAAAAATTTGGTTCATTAGCCCAAGCCTATCAGTTGAGATATTTGAGTCGAAGAGCATTACAATCAAGAAACAAGGTTCAGGCATTGAAGTTAATCCACCAAGCCCTATGGACCAACTGGAGAATACTTTCTGAAGAACCGAGCAGAACAGTATTAACTTGGTGTTGCTCACTGTTATGTATTTTACCAAACACGTTGTACTCTGCTATCGAACGACTAACTATGCGCGCTATAGGTCTACTTCAAAAACGCACGACAGCTTAACCTCCACGACTCTATGGCCAGCGTCGCTGGCCTTTTTCATTTTGCAATGCAAATCTCTAAATTCCGCATATAGTTACTAATATAGATCTCAAGTTAAGCACAATAGTGTGAATATCAACTTGAACTTCAAGCAGCATGATTGGAGCATTAGTTAAATACAGATTGATATACAACCTACTGATTTATATTGATTTAAAATCACGTGCTTGCATAGCTTAATATAGTTTTCATTACCTATACTCTTTCTTATGGTGTGTAAAAAAACAACTTGGCCTGACTAATGCAGTCTAGTAAGTGACCGAATCCACAAGGAGCCCACTATGAAACATGTATATAAACCAGCATGGCTTAGAGTTTTAATTACATCCGTCATGGGTGGGGCATTGTTAGGATGTGCAAATAACGCTGCATTGATAGAGCTAGAAGATGAGGACATGCAATTTTATGGCTATCCCAATGCTTCTGGCAAGGCAATCAAACACCAAAAGGCCAGCTCAGTGTTTGCGACCAACATTGACTGTACAGATCTACAACAATTCGCAGCCCCAGCAAACTTCCGAGTAGATAAACCATTGACTTTGCAGGGACCACAACAAACGGTAGGCGCAGTAACAACTTCATTCTCATTACACTCTTTGCCACTTAGCCCTGGAGATTTAATTGAATTACATATGGAGTACGGTGAGGGCTTCAATGGCCGCTACGTACTTGACACCACAGGCTCTATTTTTCTACCCGTTGCAGGGGCGATAAAAGCTTCGGGTTTAACTAGCAACCAACTTGCGCAAAAGTTAGAGCTAGCATTGACTAAGGCCAAAATATTCAAAGCCTACACTATTGATGTAAGTGTCAAAGTGCTTAATTGGGCTGCGATAGAGGTACCTGTTTCTGGCGCTGTTTTTCAACCAGGACGAGTCACCATCAATTCAGCGCTACCCGAGCAAGTAATGGAAGAGCGGATAGATGCGTCAGGCGACTACTCAAATCAGCGTCTATTATCGGAAGCTATAAGAGCCGCTGCAGGCATACGACCCGACGCAAAACTGGATCAAGTTATTCTGATCAGACAAGGTTGGCAAATCGAAGCTGATCTCAGCGGAATTCTCACCGGACAGCCTGTTACGGATTACGCATTAATGGCAGGCGACCAAGTGATAGTGCCTAGTACAGGCTGTTTCCAACCTCATTTAGTAAGACCTTCGCAAATAACGCCAAAGGGCTTTAGGGTTTTTATGTCTAATCTAATCGACTCAGCTATGAGTAACTCAAATGCTGCGATCGGGCGATTTTCTAGCAACTTACCCTATGGCACACGTCTTCTACAAGCCGCTATTTCCGCTAACTGCGTAGGTGGCAAGGCGTACACCAATGCACCTCGACGCGTTGCTTTGGTCAGTAACAATCCAATTACTGGCCAGACACAAGTTATAGAGCGCTCCGTTGAACAGTTAATGAGAATGCCCTATCGGGATCTGATCAATCCCTACGTCATGCCTAACGATGCTATTGCCTGTTATGACTCTGACATCACAAACCTGAGAGATATCGCAGGCACCTTACTGGACTTAGTCGCTCCATTTTCGGCGCTAAATTAGGAGGGTTTGTGATGGGTAATTATGTACAAACAACAACCTCGTATAGTCGCTTTAGAGCTATGGTTTACCGAACTCTTCATCGACCTTACCTAGCAACTTGTTTAATAAGCTACTGTGTGATCGCATTAATGGTGGTTTTCTATTTGCAACTGCCTCCAAAGTACAGCAGCGATTTTGATATGGTGTTGCCAGGAACTGGCGCCAACAGCAATGTTTCATTGGATGACGTTGGTCAAGTCGTATCATCAACTAGCGCGCCATTTGGGAAAGGTTATAACCCAAGAGTAAACTACAAAGAAATGTTAATGAGCAGAAATTTACTTGAAAGTGCAGCTACTGCTTTAGAACTAGATATTAAAACTTTTGGTCGTCCAAAAGTAAGACTGACCGAGCAAACTTCTATTCTCAATGTCGAGATCAGCGCCAGCTCAGCTAAACTCGCAGAGCAAAAAGCGTGGGCACTATTTAATGCGCTCCAAAACCAGCTCGAGTTTTTAAGGGCGGATGAAGTCGCACGTAGAGATGACAGCATAAAAGCAGTGCTCGATCAGTATCGCGAGCGCCTAAACATCGCCAGAAACAATATCACCGATTTCCAGCAACGCTCTTTGTTGGTATCCACAGATCAACTAACTCAACACATAGCTACACTTGCTAATTTAAAAGAGCAAATTGTAATGATGAACGCTGAAATTGGCCGCTCAGAATATTATGTATCTCAACTTAGTGTTGACCTTGGTGTTTCACCCTCAATGGCAGGACAAGCATTTGCGCTGCAATCTGATGGCGAGTTTCGGGCCTACTTATCCGAGCTAACTGAATCCTCAGCGCAACTGAGTGAGTATCGCTCTCGATGGGACGAAGGACATCCAAAAGTAAAAGCTGAGCTCGCAAGATTCGAACAATCAAAGCAAGCCTTACGGATCCGCTCTGAAGGTTTAGTTGGACCTCATGCAGCTCATGCTTTTCAGACAATGGACTTAGAAAGTAATCCTAACCGTGCGCAGCTATTCGCAGATTTAATTGGTGCATTTGCTGCAAAAAAAGGCATTGAAGCAAAGCAAGCGGATTTAAAAAATTCAGTACAGATACTTAGTGAGAAAATAAAAGTTTATGCCAGAGAAGCTGCGGAGCTTGATCGTCTAGAGCGAGAATTTGACTTAGCGGAAGCAGTATTCACATCAGCAGCTGCGCGTTTAGAAGCAAGTAAAGCCGATGTATTTGCTTCTTACCCTGTCATCCAGTTAATGACGCCACCATCAGTATCTATCAATGCCAGTAGCCCCAAAAAAAGCTTAGCAATAGCTGCAGCTTTAGCCGCGATGATCTTCTTAACAATGGGTATGCTAATGGTCAACAAGCGCAGAGAAATCGTGTCGGCTATTCTACAAAAACCGGAATAGCTCACGCTTCCCCCAATAACAACAAAAGGAGCTTCCGATGTTATTGAAAACGGCTCTACCGGGTAAGAGCAAGCACTTCATCAGCACGGAAGAAATGCTTGTTTGGGCAGGACTGGTACTTACTTATCCAATGTTCTTGCTAGGCATGTTATACGTTATGGGATCTGTTATCGGGTGGATAATTATTTTAGTTATTATCTTGCGTATGTACGTACAAACAAATCGAAAACATCCTCCTGTAGCCCCCCTAGTATGGATTTGGGTATGCGCTATGGCAGTAATGCTAATCGCTTTGCTTATCGCCCACAGTGAGTGGTCATTAGGTTTATCACAAACAATAAAATCCTCCATAGGGTGGATGAAAGGCTGGGCTCTTCTCGCTATTTTTCCTTTAATCGCCAACTTAGCGAAGATCCGTAAAGAGGTGGTCATTCGCGGTGTTTGTATTGTTGCTATTCACACATTTATTTTCGCCATCGTTTCTATCGCTTTCTATATAGTGAAGCTACCGGGAGATATTTTTCTCTCTCCATTGAAAGTGATCGGTGGCCCTGGTGAAAGTTTTTTTATGGTGAGTTTTTATGGTATTAACCCGGAAACAGGAGCTGGACGGTGGCGTTTTTTCACCCCCTGGGCTCCCGCAGCTGGCTTTATGGCATGTATTTATTTGGTTTTTTGCTTACAGGAAAAAAACACCAAAATACGCCGGTGGGCGATTGCTGGATGTTGGGCAATGCTTCTGCTTTCACAATCTAGAGCAGGTATGGCGATTTTCATAATGCTTTTTCCACTTGTTATTTTTAGTGATAAATTAAAGGAGCCTTGGATTCTGATTTGCCTCGGAGTAATTGTTCCGACTGCGTTATTGTTGGGAGAACCAATTTATAATGCAGTCATGGACTCCTATGAAGCCGTAAAACAACAAAGACCAGGTTCTACGCGCGTTAGGCAAGCTCTCGCTAATATTGCCGTTCAACGCTGGCAGATGGAAGCTCCCATCTGGGGACATGGGATCGTCGAACGAGGGCCCAAAATGGTTGAGTTTATGCCTATAGGATCTCACCATAGCTGGTATGGCTTACTATTTGTTAAAGGGATTGTCGGGGCGCTTGCGCTTGCGATTCCAATGATCATTTCCGCACTTTATTTTTTATGGCATGCACAAACTTCAAAGACTTCTCAAATCGCTTTTTGCCTGCTAACCGTATTCATCTGCTACAGTTTTTTCGAAAATTTAGAAATTCTTTCTTATTTATTCTGGCCAGCTCTACTATGGTTTGGCTTTGCGTTTTCTGAGAAAGATAAATCCAATTCGTCGAGATAAATCTCGACCTACAATTCGAGGCATAAAAAAGCCATTGCTAAAAAGCAAGGGTTAT